>JBBAGC010000331.1:0-3208 GCA_041655115.1 Spirochaetota bacterium
CTTTGGAAAGTCCTGAAAAGTTTTTTAAAGATCATAATACTACAAAGGATTTTTATAACAGATGGAAAGAGACTTTTGATGAATGGAAAATAAATCTACAGGTTCCATTAAAGGATGACAAGCCAGTTACAATGTAGGGTTTTATAATAGTTTTTTTTAACAACAGGGCTGAAAATTTTAGATTTATAAAATTTCCCCATCAGCCCTTTAAAATCTTTAGATGGGCGCTTCATAAAGAGAGTTAATTGTATTTAAAGAGTTTTAGCAAAGATAATAAGTATTTTGTTGGAATTTTCTGTGAATGGCTCCATCAGAGAATTGGCAAAAATATTTTTTACAGCAAGCCCATTTTCCTTTATAAATTTAAGAATTTCATTAAGTTCAAAAGATCTCATTATATGAACATCGTTTACTATTTCAGTGCCTTCGGGTCTATGAATATGATACCTGTATTTTACCTCTGCAACTGTTCTTGTTGAATTTTCAATCAGCTCAAAGCCTCTTTCTCTTTCAATCATTTTGTCTTTGTAATTAATTTTTGTAACAAGTGAAAGCGGCTTGCTTTTAATTTTTTTTACAGGAATGGAATTCCATACTTCAAATATTCCAATACCTCCAGGCTTTAATGCTCTCCAGGTATTCCAGAAAAAAGTATCAACATCTCTGTCATTTACCAGGTACACCATTGATCCGAAAAGAGAAATTACCATATCAAATTCATTGTAAAAATCAAAATTTCTGAAATTTTTTCTGATAAACTGGATTTTTCCAGGGAATCGCTCTTTGGCAATATTAAGCATTTCAATGCTGTTGTCTATACCAGTACATGAAGCGCAGTCTTTGCTTAAAATGTGCAGATGCTCACCAGTACCACATCCCAGATCAAGAATAGAGGGATTGGCGAAATTTTTAAGATATGATTTGATTAAATCAATATCATCTTCAACTTTTCTATGAACAGATTCAATGGCAAAATAGTATTCAGCAAGTTCCCTGTAAAGCTTCATTAGAAAATAATATCCGGAAACCTTTTCTTCATTTGGCTGTATAGTTCCTGTTCTATTTCAGTTGTTAGTGTTTTTGACATAAGATTTGAAGCAAGCTCTTCACACTCTGAAATATTAACTGATCTTATAATTTTTTTAACCTGATACATGTTTTTTGTGCTCATGGAAAGGTTTCTGTACCCAAGGCCAAGGAGCAGCATTGTAAAATTAGGTTCACCTGCAATTTCTCCACAAATAGAAATTTCCACAGAATGATCCTTTGAAACATTGGCCATAGTTTTAAGATACCTCAATACTGAAATATCAAGGGGATTGTAAAGGTGTGCTACTCTTTCATTTCCTCTGTCTACAGCCAGAATATACTGGACAAGGTCATTTGTGCCAACAGAGAAAAAATCAACATGGGGTGCAAGCAAATCTGCTGAAATTACAGCAGAGGGTACTTCCACCATTATTCCTATGGGAATGTTTTTGTCATAGGGAATATTTTCTTTTTCCAGGTCAGACATTGTTTCCTTTACATAGTCCTTTGCAATGAGCAGTTCTTCAAGGGTTGAGATCATGGGAAACATTACCTGAACAGGTCCGTGTGCACTTGCCCGGAGTATGGCTCTAAGCTGTGTTTTAAACAGGTGCGGATTTTTTAAACTGAATCTTATGGATCTGCATCCAAGGAAAGGATTCATTTCTATTTGGGTTTTTATGAAGCTGTATATTTTATCCCCACCAAAATCAAGGGTTCTTATTGTTACTGGAAATGGGGAGAAGTAATCTATTACTTTTCGAAATTGCCTGTATTGTTCTTCTTCATCCGGCAGCTCTTTACCCAGGAATAAAAACTCCGATCTGAAAAGACCTATGCCTTGTGCTCCATGGGATTTAATAATATCCACTTCTTCCGGAAGTTCTATGTTGCCATATAGAAGCACCTCTTCACCGTCCAGGGTTCTGGCAGGGAGATTTGTAAGCTTTGCAAGGTCGCGCTCAAGCTCCTGTACATTTTTTTGATATTTGGTATATTCAGCAATTTCCTCTTTACTTGGATTTATTATTATTTCACCATGGAGAGCATCAACAATAACAATGTCTCCTGTTTTTACGTATGAAGTAATATCATCCATGCCTACAATTGCAGGTATGTTCATTGATCTTGCCATAATTGCAGAGTGCGATGTTTTCCCGCCATGATCTGTGACAAATGCCATTACATGGTTTCGATTTAGCTGGGCTGTTTCAGAAGGAGTAATGTCTGGTGCAAAAATTATTCCATCCTCATGTATGTCAGACATTACTGTTTTTACAATTTGTTGAAGGTTTCCTATTAGTCTTTTATTAATATCAGATATATCTATTATTCGTTCTTTAAGGTATTCATCTTCTATCTTGCTTAAGGTATTTATAAGCTCTATGGAAAGATCATTGATAATCCATTCGGCATTTCTTTTTTCTTCTTTTATTTTTTCCCTGGCTTTTCCTGTAAACATAGGGTCTTCAAGAGCCATTATATGAGTAGAGAATATTTCAGCAAGGTCACTGAATTCTTCAGACGATACCTTGTTTTGAATTTCAATAATTTCATTTTTGGTTTTTGTAAGAGCTTCTTCAAATCTTTGGAGTTCGGTTTCAACTGCATCTTCGTTTATTTTATACATGGGGATTTTAACGTCACTCCCATGAAAGACAAAGGCTTTTCCTATTTTTATTCCGGGTGAAGCAACAATTCCTTTTTTTATTCTTTTTGACATTTAATATCCTGGTGCATATTTTTTTAAAATTAACAATCATTCTTCTGATTTTTAATATTATTGATTTAAAAAACTGATATAAAAAAAATAATCAGAATTAAGCAATAAAGATAAATTTTTTTATATCTGTCAATCGAATTTAGGGATAAAAAGGTGTAATGTCAAGCCCTGCTGTTTCTTCAAAACCCAGACGTATGTTGGCATTTTGAACAGCATTGCCAGATTGTCCTTTCATCAGGTTATCAATTACTGAAATAATCAGCACTTTTCCTGTTCTTTTGTCGCGGATAGGTTTTATTATGCATCTATTTGTGCCGCGCACTTCAACAGTTGATGGTGAGGTGTCTGATATTAAAACAAAGGGAGATTCTTTGAAATAATCTGCGTATAAATCCTTTAAAGCCTGTTCATCAAGATTTGATTTTATGTCAAGATAGGATGTAACAATAATACCCC
>JBBAGC010000332.1:0-3190 GCA_041655115.1 Spirochaetota bacterium
GTATTTTGAGGAAAATAGCGCCATGGCAAGGGCAATGTCAATAGCAGCTTCTTCATCATTTTCAGGAATTGATTTTAATTCTCTATTTACTGCTGATATATTTCCTGTTTTAAAATATTTTTCAAGCTCAATTAGTCTATTCTTATATCTGCTTTTTAAATCAGAGGAATAAATGCGGTTGTAGAGATTTTTATATGGCTCTGTGATATTTTTGTCAAAATCATTTATACGCTTTTCCCAATCTTTGTTGTAGCCTTCTTTTATGAAAAGGCAGGTATGAAAGAGAAGCATTCTTTTTGAATTTTTTTCCTTTTTTGCAGCATTATACCTGTTTTTAAGATTGTCTATATCTGATTCTTCATCAAGGAGTTTTAAAGTATAGGCAGATTCAGGATTATAAAAACAAAGCTCCTCTAATAGCTGATTTTTTCTTTCTGTATCAGGAAATTTTAATGAAGATTCCATAAGATATAGCCAGTAGCGACAATTAGCTGAATAATCTCCTGATGGGAAATCCTTTATAGATTTTTCAAAGTGTTTGGCTGCTTCTGAATGTCTGCCATTTTTAAGAAAGTGGCGCCCTGTCATCCATTTTAGCCTTCCTGAAAGCTCATCTGCAGGGAATCGTTTTATGAATTTATCCATATAGCGCATTGCTTCTATGGTGTTTCGATCTTCATAAAAAAATATAAGGCGCACCAAAACCCTTCTTGCCATTTCAGCATCTTCTGTGTCTGCAATTTCCCTATATCTGCTTATAGCATTATGCCGTGCCCCTTTTTCCCATAATATATTGGCGTGCTCAAGCAAAAGGTTGTGAAAATAGGGGGTATTTTTTTTATTATTAAGAATAGTGTTTGCTTCGCTTCTGTTTTTTGCCGTATATATTTTTATTGCAGTAATATCACTTTCCTTGTCCTGATCTTCTCCTTTAAGCATGGAAAGAATTTTCATTGAACCTGCAGTTTCATTGGCTGTTAAAAGAGCATTGGCAAGAATAAGTATTTTATCCTTATCTTTAATATTTATGTTTTTGTTTTCAATAAGAATTGCCAGCCTTTTTGCTGCAATGTTACTTTGCCACACATCTGTGTGAGATTTTATAATGCTGAAATAAGCTTCAGATGCTTTGTTGTAATCCTTTGAGCTTTCATAGACAGATGCAAGGCGTATATTTATTAATCCTATTGAGTTATTGTCAGTAAATTTTTCAGAAAGTTTAATAAGGGCTTTAATTGCAGATTTTTCATCTGACATGCGAGAGAAGGATTTTGTTTTTAATATAACAGAATCTCTGTATAAAAATGAGTCATCCTCTTTTATAAGATTAGCAAATTTAATAACATAATCATGTTCACCATAGTCGTAAAAAAGAGAGGCTATTTCATAAACAGCATCATTGTAAAGGGGGCTTTTAAAGCTGAAACTTTTAAGGAAAAGATAAACAGGATTAGGATAGATTTTTAAATTAAAATTAAAGTTTGATTTAAAAGCACTGTTTGCATAGTAGAGAATAGCTTTTTTTAGCTCTTTATTTTCTTTGTATGCTTTGGCAAGCACAAAGTTTTTGATATAGCTGTTGCTTTCTTTTTCTATTGTTTGAATTAACTCACTGGGACTTTTGTAAAAACCTGATCCCTGCCATTCATCACCAGAGCCGGTTTCTGCGCATGAGAAAGTTATAAGCATTATCTGAAGTATTAGTACTTTAAAGAAAATTTTTTTCATCACTCTTCCTTTCGGTATTTTTCATATTCTGGTATTTTTTCAAGCTCAGGTTTTGACATTATCATGTCATAGCAGGAAGAATTATTGTCAAATTTATAATAGTTATCAGAATGTATATCCTGTAATCTTTCAGCATCATCTTTTAGGTAGGTATTTATAAGCTCTGCTGTTTTTTCATAATCATTGTATGGTGTTTTCCCCTTTTTCCCAGGTTCAAGCTGATACTCTATCATTGCTATTATGGCATAGCGCCTGGCATACTTAGCCAGTTTAAGGGATTTTATGTATTCATATATTCTTATTGAATAATTTGTTTCAGGAAGATTATCAGCCATAAGTGCAACCTTGCCTGCTTCATTTGCTGATCTGTATCCAAGAGAGATATATTTTTTAGCAGCCCTGTCTTCTGATTTAAGAACATGGGGTGCAAATTCATTAAGAAGAGATATAGCCTCTGCTGTGCCTCTTTGTGTGAGTTTTTCCATTAGCTCAATCAGGAGGATTTGACTTTTTTTTATTTCAGTAAAGGCTTCATGAAACTGAAATTTCATGTATACGGTTCTTGCAAGAAGATCCCTTTGAACAGCTTCTGTATAAATCTGCCTTTCTTTTTCAGTACCGGAGTTTGTGATTGTGCTATTTATAAAAGCTAAAAAATAAAGGTTGTTTTTTAATCCACGCTGTGCATGTCTCTGCTCTCCAGCGCTTAAGCTTGATTTGGTTTTTTGTGAGTGAAGAGGAGCAGCTAATGAAATAGTAATGCAAGAAATAAGAATAATTTTTTTAAAGATCAAAAACCATCCCCTCCCTGGCCAGGTATATTTGTGTTATATCATTATTCAGCAAACGGGCGTGTTCAAGAGCCAAAAGATAGTTTTCATAAAGAATATCATCTGAATAGGCTGGCTCATGATGGGTCAGTACAAGTTTTTTAACATTCCAGTTGGTAGCACAATTTACAGCCATTGTATAGCTGGTATGTCCCCAGTCCACCTTTAGGAAAGCCTCATCCAGAGTATATTGTGAATCAAGAACCAGCAGATCTGCATTATTAAAAAAATCCCTTATATCACTTCTATTTTCAATGGCTTCACCTGTAAATTCTGTGTCTGTTGCAAATATAAAAATTTTTCCGCCCTGTGAAAATTTATATGCAAAGCATCCCTGGGGGTGCTTCATTGGATAAATGCTTATATGCAGATCAGGTTCCAGTTGAATCGTATTTCCAGGAACAGGCTCTATGTAATGATATTGCTTTATTGATGGAGAGTCCTCAAATTTAGCAGGAAAATATGGAGCTTTCATCTGATTTTCCAGTATTTGCTGCTGGTGCTTAAAAGGGGAGTAAAAGTTGATAATATTACCAGGTACATATATGGGTCGAAAAAAAGGGAGACCCTGAATGTGATCCCAGTGATTATGAGTTAAAAAAATATCAAGTATGCCTTTGCCTTTTCCGCAG
>JBBAGC010000333.1:0-3187 GCA_041655115.1 Spirochaetota bacterium
TAAGCAACACACTAATGGCTTATGCCTGGCGGATTCTTATAACAACACCTGTAAGGCCTTCATCTTTTTACAAGTTTGTTCTTGCAAGAGTTGCAGGAGATGCAACCTCATCTATCAATGCACTTGGAGCAGCTGCAGGGGAACCACTCAAGGCCATGTATGTTAAAGACATTGTTCCGCTTAGAACAGGTATGGCTTCTGTAGTATTAGACAGAATGATCCATATTGTTTCAAATGTAATGATGGTTCTCACAGGCCTCTTTGCCAGCCTCTTTGTTTTTAAGGCGCAATTCATGAGCAACCTGGCTGTTTTTGCCGGACTCCTCATATTTTTTATTTTCTGCCTTTTTATAGCTGTAAAACTTATCAGAAAAAGAAAAAACGGATTCCTAACCTATATAATAGAAAAATTTCCTTTAAGCATTCAGGAAAAAATTAACAAAGGCAAAAACAGGGAAAGAATTGAACGGGTTGACCTTGAAATAAATAATATTTTCAGCAACAGGGATAATCTTAACCACTTTTATATTTCACTTGCCATACACTATTTTGTGAATATCATAATATGCTCAATGGAAATATATCTTATAATGTCATACATTGCTCCAGCCATGGGGTTTACATTTTTTGAAGGGATATTTGTTTATATTTTTGGATTCATAGCTACAAGTGCACTCTTTTTCGTTCCTGCAAATGTTGGAACAAGCGAAGGTTCCTACTCCATAGCACTCAACATTCTTGGATACAATCCTGTTTTAGGACTTTCTGTTGGAATTATAAGAAGATTCAGAACCTTTGTATGGGCAGGCATAGGAATTGCTCTTTTGTTTTATGCAGGATTGATTAAAAAAGACATTGAATATGATAGTAACATTGCAAATAAGTAAAACAACTCCGGGAAACCGGGAAAAATAATATAAAAAGTGAGTTTTTATTGAACAAAAAAAAAGTAGCTATTATAGGTGGCGGAGCTTCCGGGCTTACAGCTGCTTTCTTTGCCTCAGAAAAATGCCATGTCACGCTTTTTGAAAAGCAAAAAAAGACAGGCCGCAAAATACTTATAAGCGGCAATGGCAGATGCAATATATCAAACAGATTTATTAACAGCAACAGGTATCATGGTCATAAAAAAAGCTTTGTTAATGAAGTTTTTAAAAGCTTTGGGGCAGATGACACTAAAAAATTTTTTGCATCAATTGGAATCCCCTTTGTTGAAGAAAGGGATGGCAGACTTTTCCCTACCTCTCTCCAGTCATCTATTGTACCCAAGGTATTTACCTATGAGCTTGCAAAGCGCAATGTCACTATTAACCTGCACAGACGAATAGATAAAATTATTAAGGGAAAAAATGGGTTCAATCTCATTACAGCAGGAAATGAAGAACATGAATTTGATTCTGTAATCCTGGCCTGTGGAAGCTGTGCACACCCTGCAAGCGGGGGAGCAAATTCAGGCTATCATCTGGCTGAATCCCTGGGACATAAAATATACGAGCCCTTTCCTGCAATACTTCCAATTAATATACCCTATAAACCGCTTCACAGACTCCAGGGAATAAAGCAGGATTGTCATATTAAGGTTATATGTGAAGGGAAAACCATAACAGAAGCTGTAGATGAAATTCTTTTTACTGGCTATGGAATTTCCGGACCTGCATCTCTTAAAATATCAAGAACAGTAAATGAACTTATTATTGATAAAAAATCGCCTGAAATATCAATTAACCTTTTCCCTGACATGAACAGAGACACCCTTCTTGCGCTTTTAAACACCCTCTGGTTAGACAAAGGAAAGAAAATATCATTCTCCCTTCTTGGCATACTAAAAGAAAGGCTCCCTGAATTAATTCTGGAAATGGCAAAAATTGACAGTGAAAGAAGAGCAGGCACCCTTACTGAAAACGAAAAGCTCGCTATAGCTGAAACCCTTTTGGATATGCGCCTTGCTCCAGGGGAACCCAGAGGATTTGAAGAAGCTGTGGCAGCAGCAGGGGGTGTGGCAACATCAGAGATCAATCCATTAACAATGGAATCCAGAATTACAAAAGGAATTTATATTACAGGAGAACTTCTTGATATTGACGGAGACAGTGGAGGATACAACCTTCAATTTGCATGGAGTACAGGTGCCATTGCTGGAATGGCACAGTAATCAGAACATTGACATAAATCCTTCAAGCATTGTTACTTCAGTACAAATTTTATTGAGCTGCTCCTCTGAGTCCATAACAGCTGTTATAGTATAAGAAACAAATTTCCCGCCTGAACTTTCCCTGCTTGATACGCGTCCATTTCGCTCATTTTCATGGAGTATGGTCTTTATGCAATCCATTGTATAGGGCTTGTTCCTGTAAATAGCTTTAAAAACTATCTCTGCAGGATAATCTATTACTTTTTTATTTCCCGTATTTTCTATCATCTAACTACCTCATTAGCCAAAATAAAAGAATCATAAAAAGAGTCAATATTATTTTCTGCTCTGACCCCGCCCTTTTTTTAATTGTTGTAAAATTTAAAACAATCCTATTTTAATGGCTTTTTAGATTAAAAGAATCTCTGGAGAACTAATATGCAGCATAATGAAAAACCTGCTATTGCAAGTATTATCAAATCTGACAGATGGGCAAACCTGGCAGTTCGTATCCCTGTTATTTTCATTGTTGTACTCTTTATAATGGTTGTGATTAAATCCCTTTCAGGAAATGCATACAGTTATTTTTCCACTGAACCAGGCTCAACACCTTCGCTGGTATACCTTACTCTAACTTCTGTTGTTTTAGCAATTCCCATACTATTCTGGAGATACAGATATTTTGTTAAGCTTTTTAAAACAGGACAAACAGTTGAAGGGATAATAAATGCAATCTATTTCAGGCGAAAAAACGGATTTATTGAATTCTCTTTTAATTATATGGGAGAAGAAAAAAGGTACTACAATTCTGTATTCAGCAATACCAGGGCTTTTTCAATGGAAGAGGGGGACAAGGTTACAATTATAATATCAGATGATAATCCGGAAAAAAGTCACATTAAAGAACTTCTGGTTTAATAAAAATTCTTCTAAGAAACTCAAGGATTAATATAAATTCTTGGCACTCTGGGCGCTATGCCTGAAACAACCTCATAGCTTATAGTACCTGTTTTTTCAGCTATTTCATCAGCACTTATAAACTCGCCATTTTGTTCT
>JBBAGC010000334.1:0-3163 GCA_041655115.1 Spirochaetota bacterium
CCCAAAAGTTTTTCACTAAAATAAAGACCCAGAGCCTGGCGAAGGGTACAAATCCGAAGAAATGTACCCTTGGCAGATTAAGGATTCTGCAACCCGAAAGGTTTGTTTAGTCAACCAATCTCAAAACTACTTCCCTCACAAGGCATATCCCCTGAATCACAGCGCTTATCATCAGAGATTTAGAAGCAAAAATAAAAGCCAATCATCTTTTAAAAAACTTTTGATTTTTCGGTGTCCTAATTTTTTATAAATTTCGGTATCCGAACCAAATTAAATTTTTGATTCATTAAATTTATTTCCCATATTAAATTTTACATAGATTACATAGATTACATATAATATGAAAGTATGAAAAATTTAAAAACTTCTCTTCTTTCAGAAAATTAGCACGGTAGAATAGTTGGTTAATTCACCAGACTCATGCTCTGGAGATCGGAGGTTCAAATCCTTCCCGTGCTATTTTTTTCTAAAAAAATTTCCTATCTTAAAAAGTAGGGAGCATTTATAAGTATTAAAAATTATAATTAAAACATGGTAAAAAGAAAAGGAAATCTAATCAGAGGGTTTAAATCAAGAGCAAAACCAAAGCATAAAATGAAATGTACATTCGGAGTAAACAAAAACACTGGAAAATGCTTAAAATACCCGAGAAAAAAATAGAATGGTCACAAAATGTAAAAGAGGTTACAAGCTCAAAAATGGATCTTGTAAACCAAACAGAATAAAATGTATATGCAACAATATAAAAAGAGAAACCAGAAGGGGACTTTGGTCCAGCATAGCAATAATTGTTATAGCGGTTTTAGTGATAGTCTTTCTTCCGACAGGGATAGACGACACTTACACATCTCTTCCATTATTAGCTCTTCTCGGATGGAAAATTTATGTCATAATCTCTGCGATTGTTTTGATTCTTTTTTTAATATTTTTTAAGAGAGTCAAAGCAATGATAAAAGGGATATTCAAAAAATGTTAAAATGATAAACGAAAAATTTTGTGAAAAATTGAATGAGGCTTTGGCAAATGAACACAAAGCACCAATTGATTACGCAGAGCTGAATAAACTTGCTCCATCAAAGAGGGAGAAAAAAATAATTGATGGAATATCTTCCCAGGAGAAGAATCACTTCAAAAAATTAACCGAAATTAAAAAGCGGTTATGTTCATAATAAGGAGGTAAAAAAAATGGCAAAAAAAAGAAAATGTAAGTTTGGTGTGAACAAAAAAACCAAAAAGTGTCTGAAAAGCAAAAGACCAAAGAAAAGGAAGTAAAACTCCTTTAAGAAAAGGTTTGGTAGTTCCTTTTCATAATACTTTTTGTAATTGAAAAATTTTTGTAATTAAAACTACCAATCATATTCTTTAGGGGGGATGCTAATTCTAAGATAGGTCGGAATTTTTATTCCCCCATTTTTTTTATTTGTAATTATAATCTTTTTTTCGTTACTGACCGTTACAACTTCCGAAAAGTTTATAAAGTATGAAAGTCATACTAACATCATGGAGTTCCTAAACTTTATTCCGACAATAGGTGAGGGAATCTCTTGGGTGACACAAAAAGTAATCCAGCAACTTTCAACTTGGGGTTTGGCTATGACTACCCTGCAGGTTAAGATCTTATTGATCATAATCTTCGGAGGTTTGCTCTACTTATTTTTTGCAGTTATCAGTTTCGCAAAAAAAATATTAAAATGGGGATTGATAGTTTTGGTTATTTTCCTAACAGTCTCTGTTGCAGTATCAATATTTGCATAAAAAAAGAAGACCTATCAAAATGACAATTGAACAAGATATGCAGAGTGAAATAGATGCCATAAAAAGTAAAGTGGCAACTGCAGAAGCAGAATTAAAGAAAAAAAAGAAAGAAGTTATTTCTCTAAAAAAAGAGTTGAATAATAAGATTAAAGCAAAGGCATTGTTCTTAGGAGAGAAAATTCCAAAACAGAAAAAAAAGAAATCTGTTGAAGAGGTAAAAAAATGAAAGCCAAAGCATTATTCTCTTTTATGTTTCTATTTTTTTTAATTGCATCAGTTCAAGCTGTGACTTACTGTGATACTTCTTATGTTTCTCAATCTTGGGAGCAAGGGCAATCTGTTTCAAAAACAATAACCTGCACAAATCAAAATAATTCCACTTCTGTTACAGTAAGTAAAGTTGGAAGTTATTTTTCTATAGGTTCTATTACGTTGCTTCCTTTAACTCCAAAAACAATAACAATTAATTTTGACAGTTCTGCTCCTATAGGAAATTATGATGGTTTATTATATTTTTCAGATGATTCAAGTCCAATTCTTTTAAATATGACAGTTACAAAATCAAATACTCAATCAGGTGATTGTCAGATAGAGGTTTTCCCAGAATCTTTATCCAACATAAAAATTTCTCAAGGAGATACAAAAACAAAGAGCATTAAAATAACAGTTCCTTCTTGTTATCCTTCTTATGTTAAGGTAAATGGTGTTTCTTTGGCAACAGATGAAAAGCCAATTCAATTAGGAGAACTTTCTTTGGGGAATATCCAACCTGGAAGTTCTTTGAATATTCCTATTGATATTAATGCTGAAGATGTTAGCACTGGACAATATTCTGATACTTTACAATTTTCAGTTTATGATTCTTCTGGAAATAAAATAAATGTTCCAACTGTTGATTTGGGAGTTTATGTTACTGCAGGGGTAACTCCTGTTACAGGAGATACTTTTTCAACTCCCCCAACTTGTTCTCTATCTGCCACAACATTAAATTTAAACAATACCTATTCTTTTACTTGTAGCGGACTTGTTTCAAATTTAGATATTGATATTCCTTCTTCTGATTATTATACTGGAACAAAAGTTGAAGTTTCATCAAGCCTTTATAGATATGATTTTACTCCAATAAAATATGGAGAAACACAGTTTGTAGCAGAATTTAAATATAAGGGTGCTTCAATTTTCCAACCCTTTAGACAAGATATAAGGATTTCTTCTTCTGGTTCTCTTGTTGCAGGAACAACATTGAAATTTATTTTTACACCTAAACTTGATGAGGCTACTGGTGATGAGGATAAATTTTTAATTCAAATTGTTGATAATAAAACTGGTTCTCTTGTTTCGGACCCAAGAGTTTGGGTTAATGCCATTGAAATAAATTCATCTTCTGATACTTTTGAATATGCTTTTA
>JBBAGC010000335.1:0-3149 GCA_041655115.1 Spirochaetota bacterium
ACCCCTGAAATTGTTGTAATTCTTTTTTTCGGAATACTTCTCGGACCAAACTCATTCAACCTTATAGACAGATGCCCTGCTATTGAACTTTTTGGAACTATTGGATTACTTTATCTTATGTTTCTGGCGGGTATAGAGGTTGATATGCATCAGTTCAATCGCTCAAAGAAAAAAAGTGGAGTTTTTGGATTTTTAACGTTTATAATTCCTGAAGTATTAGGCTCAGTAATAGCAGTATATGTATTAGGATTTAACTGGATTACCGCAATACTTCTTGCCAGCATGTATTCTTCACACACTTTGCTTGCTTATCCTGTTGCAAGTAAGCTTGGAATAACTAAAAGCGAACATGTAACAATTACTGTCGGCGGAACCATGATAACTGATTTTGCAGCCTTGATGGTACTTACAATAATAAGAGATATTACAATATCAACAATCACACCAATGTACTGGATTAATTTTGTCATACTTCTTTCTTTCTTTACTTTTGTGCTTTTTTATATAGTTCCATTTATTTCAAACTATTTTTTCAGACATTCCAGTAGTTCTGGAAGCACTCAGTATATTTTTGTATTGTCAGTTTTATTTGGTTCAGGAGCACTTGCTCATGCAGTTGGGCTTGAACCTATAATTGGTGCGTTCATGGCTGGTCTTGCGCTTAATAAACTCATTCCTGAACAAAGTCCTTTAATGAACAGAATAAATTTTATCGGGAATACAATCTTTATACCTTTTCTTCTTATTTCAGTTGGAATGATTGTTGACCCTGTAACACTGTTTTTTAACCCGAAGGCATGGCTTGTAGCCGCTGTTATGGTAATTTCAGTAATTATTACTAAATTTGCAGCAGCATACGTCACTCAGAAATTGTTTGGATACTCCAAAGAAGAAAAGTTTGTAATTTTCGGACTTAGTGTGGTTCAGGCAGCGGCAACTCTTGCAGCAGTTATGATAGGTTTTAATATTGGAATATTTGACGAAGCTGTCTTAAACGGAACTATTATGATGATTCTTGTTACCTGCATTATTGGTCCATGGTTTGTTGAGAAATATGGTAAGAAATATGTATATAAAACAAGTGATGTTCAACAGAAAAGAATTGAAAGTGAGCATCAGAATATTCTGGTTTCAGTTCTCAATCCTAAAAATGCAGAAATCCTTACAGAACTTGGAATATATTTAAGAAATCCTGAAAAACCAGGAGTAGTTAATGTTTTAAGTGTTATTACTGAAACAGGCAATTATAATAATCAGCTTAATTTCAGTGAAAAAATGC
Source organism: Spirochaetota bacterium (assembly GCA_041655115.1). Lineage (GTDB taxonomy): Bacteria > Spirochaetota > UBA4802 > UBA4802 > UBA5550 > JBBAGC01. The sequence continues at coordinate 1,280 of JBBAGC010000335.1, forward strand.
TGGCTAAGTGTGTAATAAAAGGTACAGAATCAGATATTAAAGTTAAACCTGTTATTAGACTGGATTTGAGTTTTGTTGATGGGATTACCAGAACTGCTGTTGAAAAACATTCAGATACACTTATAATAGGCTGGGGCGGAAAGAGAAATACAGGGGATAATCTTTTCGGAAATATTTTAGATAATCTGTTAGAAGAAGTTGTTTCAAAAATCATGGTTTGCAGATTTGTAAAACCTTTACTTACAACAAAAAAAGTTGTTATCATTCTTCCACCTGAATCTTTCAGAGAATCAGATTTTGATTTAATAATAAGAGATATTCAGAAACTTTCAAAAATTTTTGGAGTTTATCTAAATATAATAACAACAGAAAAACAGTCGAAAATAATTAAAAGAATTATTGATTCAAACAAAGATATTTTTGTTGAAACAGAATATGAAACTTATGATAACTGGGATTTTCTATCAAAAAATATTTTTGTTAAAAGGGACGAAGATGATTTGATTGTATTTTTCAGTGCAAGACCTGATACTTTAACCTGGAATTCAAGCTTTGAAACTCTTCCTTTTAAACTTTCAAAGTATTTTAACAAAAACAATCTTATGATAGTTTATCCTGAAATATATAATGGTAACGAAAGAGTTGTTTCAAGTAATACTCAACCTAAAGATTATAAAAACGATTTTTATTTTTATGAAGAAAATCAGGTAAAACTTGATGAATTTATCGAAAAATTAGTTTTAAATTCAGACATAGAAATCAAATCAGCTCAAAAAGACATAGTTAAAAGTCTGAGAGAATCTCTTGAAAAGTTCCCTACAGAGTTCATGCCTGGATTTCTTCTTGTTCACTGTCACAGCTCTAAAATAAAGAGAAATCTTATTGCTACATTAAGATTGAAAGAAGCTGTTACAGTTGAGAATGTAAAAAATAAAGTCGAAGTGGTAATTTTTCTTGTCAGCACAACAGAACTTGGACCAAACAATCATCTTGTTCTTTTATCAGGTTTGGCTAATATGTTCAGCAATCCAAAAAATATTGATGTGCTTAAAACAGGTGATTTTGAAACATTAAAAAATACATATTTCAGTTATTTATTATGAAAATCAAAGATAAAAGAGAGTTAAAAAAATACCTGGAATCATTCAGTTTAAAAAATACTGAAAAAAAATTAACCGATGTTGAAAAAATTTCTATCAATAATGAATTTTTTTATAAATTTACAAATGAATACTGGACTTCAAAACAGAGACAGGGGCATTCTATTCACGAAATATCATATCGTGCTTGTTATAAATCCGAGCTTCCAGGATTTTTCATAAATCTTTTTTCAGAAAAAAATGATATTGTTTATGACCCGTTTGCCGGCAGAGGAACCACTGTTGTTGAAGCAGCGCTTCTTGAAAGAAATATTATTCAGAATGATATAAATCCTCTTAGTCAGATACTTTCAAAACCCAGAATAGAAATACCCGAATTATGTGAAATTTCTGAAAGATTAAATAAAATAGATTTTAACCTGGAAATTGATTCAGATTTAGATTTATCAATGTTTTATGAAATTCAGACAATGAAAGAAATATCCAGTTTGAGAAAATATTTAATTTCAAGAAAGCATTCAGGGGAGGAAGATTATATTGACAGCTGGATTAGAATGGTAGCGACTAATAGATTGACAGGCCATTCAAAAGGTTTTTTTTCAGTTTATACATTACCACCAAATCAGGCAGTTTCTCAGGAAAGACAGATTAAAATTAACAATACAAGAAATCAGACACCAGAATATAAAAATGTTAAAGAAATAATTCTTAAAAAATCAAAATCACTTCTTAAAGATTTTAAAGATAAAGAAGAAATTGAAAAATTAAGA
>JBBAGC010000336.1:0-3118 GCA_041655115.1 Spirochaetota bacterium
ACATGTACCGGAATTGTTAAAAACACCAAAGGTGAGGTGGTTGAGGTTCATTGTAATTATGATCCTACTACAAAGAGGGGCTGGTCAGATGATGGCAGAAAAGTAAAAGGCACCATACACTGGGTTTCAGCCCGGCATGCTCAAAAGGTTGAAGCAAGATTTTATGATCATCTTTTTATTAAAGAAAATCCCGACGATCTTGAGGAGGGGCAAAATTACAGGGATCTTATAAATCCCGCTTCCTTGCAGGTTAAAGAGTGTTATATAGAACCTCATGCATATAATTTAAAACCAGGAGATAAGGTGCAGTTTGATAGAACAGGATATTTTTGTGTTGATACTGATTCAAAACCTGAAAAATATGTTTTTAACAGAACTGTTGCTTTAAGGGATTCCTGGGCTAAAATATCAAAAAAATAAAATAATTTTTATTTTCTAATAGCCTGCTCTATTTCATCCAGAAGCTCTGATAGCTGATAGGGCTTCTGGAGAAAACCGGAAATTTCTTCCTTTTTGAACTTCAGGGTAACTTCTTCCGGGCTGTAGCCGCTGCTTATAATTACAGGAACATCGGGGTTAATTAATTTAAGCTCTTCCAGTACTTCTTTTCCGTCCATTTCAGGCATTGTTAAATCAAGAATAACACAGGATAAAACAGAGTTTTCTTTTTTAAATATTTTTATTCCTTTTTTTCCGTCTTTTGCTGTAAAAGATTCGTGCCCGGCAATTTCAAGCATTCTTGTTGTGAGTGTTCTTATATAGTCCTCATCATCTATTATAAGTATTTTAAGATGCTTTTCATTTTCCACAAGGTTGTGGGTTTCACTCTTGGGTAAAGTTGCTTCAGCTGTTTCTGAAATTGGGAGGTAAATTTTAAAATCTGTTCCATATCCTTCTTTGCTTGTTAAAGTAAGAGCTCCATTATGCCCCTTTATTATTCCAAGAACAGCAGCAAGACCCAATCCCCTTCCAGTGAATTTTGTTGTAAAAAACGGGTCAAATATCTGTTTAATTCGACTTTCATTCATGCCACATCCTGTATCTGATATTTCCAGAGAAATGTATTTTCCTGGTTTAATCCCATTGTTTACAGTCATCTTTTCTATTAATTTGTCATCTGCTTCTATAACGTCTGTGGTTATTTTTATTTGGCCGTTATTTTTTCCTATTGATTCAGAGGCATTGATAATAATGTTCATTATAACCTGGCGAAATTGCGTTGCATCACCCTTTGTAAGAGGAAGATCTTTATGAAAAAAATAAAGCAGGTTGATTTTTTTGGAAATAGAAGCTGTGAGTAAACTGCTCATTTCCTGCACCAGGTCATTTATATTTATAGATTCTATTATAAATCTGCCCCGTCCTGAATATGCCAGTATTTGATTGGTCAGTTCACAGGCTCGTTTTGCAGCTTTTTTTATATCAGAGAGTTTGTTCCTAAGGGGTGAGTCCTTGGGAAGCTGATAGAGCATTATATCTGTATTGCCTAAAACTCCCATGAGCAGGTTGTTAAAATCGTGGGCAATGCCTCCTGCAAGGATTCCCAGGCTTTCAAGCTTTTGAGCCTGCTGCATTTTTTGCTCAAGTTTAAGTCTTTTTTCTTCGGATTCTTTCAGCTCTGTAATGTCTGTAATGGATCCGGAAACCCTGATTGGTTCTCCTTTTTCATTATACTCAGAGATTTTTCCTCTTGAAAGAAAATGTCTAAAAGTACCATTGGGAATTTTTAATCTGTATTCATCAATGTAGTATTCTTTTTTACCTGTTATATGATCCACCATAGCTTTGTAAGACTGTGCTATATCTCTTTTATGCAGGTATCGACCCCACATGTTTTGCAGGTTTTTAATGTAATTAGATCTAAATCCTAACATTTTGGTCATTGCTTCATTTACTGTAAGGGTGTCCTCTGGAATATTGTAATCCCAGATTCCAATAATGCCATTTGTGATAGCAATATCAAGCCTTGCCCACATTCGTCTTAGCTCCTGTTCTGCTTCAACTCTGTCTGTTTCATCCCTTCCTGATGCAAAAATAAGCTCTCTTTCTTTAAAATAAATAACATTCCAGTGGATTATTCTGTAATTACCATTTTTGTGCCTGTATCTGTTTGTAATAATCTGTCTTGTGTCGCTTTCCAGAAGTCTTTGTCTTGCTTCCAGGGTTTTGGCCAGGTCATCGGGGTGAATTAATCTGTCTGTTTTGCTGTTAATAAGCTCTTCAATTTCCCAGCCAAGAGTGCTTGTCCATGCAGGGCTTGCCTGTCTTATGTTTCCATTAAAGTCGAATATTCCCAAAAGGTCGCCTGAATGATTAAAAAAGAGATCCCTTTCAAATTGTGAAGATTGCAACTCTGTTATATCTTCAATAAACGTAATAAGATACTCTTCACCAGTGTATTTATTGGTTGTTTTATTAAAATAAAGGTTGACTGTTGCTTTTGTGCCATCTTTTTTTAAACCTTTTTGTGCAGGAATATAAAGGGTTTGTACAGAGTCAATATTTTTTAATGCTTTAGCTCTTGCTGTTTTATCCTGGTAGAGATTGTGGGTGTTTTTTAGGTTGTTAAATATATCTTCTCTTGAATCGTAGCCAAATATCTTTATAAACGCATTATTGATATTTTGTATTGTACCATCAAAATCTGCCTGGACTATTCCAAAGGGAGCATTGCTGAAAATGGTTTTGTATTTATATTCGCTTATTTTTAACTGGTTGTTTATTTCTTCAAGCTCGTACTGATTTTTGTTAAGCTCTTCCATAATCGCAGCCATTTCTTCGTTTTGCGATTCCGATTCCTCATAAAGTGCTTCAATCTCTTCTGACCTGCTTTTCAATTCCTCTTCTAAGGATTTTTGTTTGTTAATATCAAGAATAATGCCCTCAATTACAAGGGGTTTGTTCTTTTTTATTTTTGTTGCGCGGCCATTGATATATAGCCAGAATATAGTTTCTGATGAAGTCTGGATGCGCATTTCCATTTCCAGTTCTGTTTCTTCAGGATTGTTTATAAAGGTTATAATTTTTTCTTCCAGGGCTGATAAATCAAAGGGATGGATTATTTTCTTTATAAAGGAGAATTCGTCGTGTTTAGGCTTGATATAACCAAATTTTTTAT
>JBBAGC010000337.1:0-3114 GCA_041655115.1 Spirochaetota bacterium
CGATCCCGACGTGTACCTGGAAGACGACTTTGACCTGGAAGTCGTGGAGGACAGCTTCGCGGCGGTGGGCAACGCGGCAAACTACGAATCGCTCGATGTGGCAGACAACAGTGAAACCATCACCATCGGCGACACCATCGACACCGTGACCGCAACGCTGACCTCCGAGGGCGCAGGGACTGAAGACGCCGGTACGGTGACCTACACCGTGACGGTGGACCATGCCCCCCAGGCGGACCAGGACTTCACCTTTACACTCTCCAACGGACAGGTTGTGACGGTAACCGTGGCGGAAGGAGACCTCAGCGGAGAAACCATCCTTGCCTGGGGCATGGGCGAAGACCTCCCCGCAGGTGCCATCGGCCTTGACGGATATCCCGATCCCGACGTGTACCTGGAAGACGACTTTGACCTGGAAGTCGTGGAGGACAGCTTCGCGGCGGTGGGCAACGCGGCAAACTACGAATCGCTCGATGTGGCAGACAACAGTGAAACCATCACCATCAGCGACACCATCAATGATACAACAGTCACTCTCGAAGCAGATCTGCCAGAGCTTGTTGAAAACTGGTCAAATACGGAGGTTACCTTCACGGCCACAGTTGACAACGAAGTTACTGGCGAAGACTTAATGCTTCATCTTTACACTGGAGAAGGTGAAGAGGCGGTTTTGCTGACAACAATAACGATTCCTGTGGGCGCAACCACCGGCTCCAGCCCGGCCACAATTTATGAAGATGACGGGAATCTCTCCGTGTACATCGGGGAGGATTGGGAAGGGGGCAATTACGAGAATCTAATCACCGGTAATCCCGTGAACATTGAGATTACCGATACAGTGCCTTCGCTTGAGGCAGAAACAGGTTTGTCGGTTGACGAGACCGAAGGATTGCAATCGGTAACGGGCGACTTTGAATTCGATTATGGTTTGGATGGGCCAGGGAGCATTGAACTTAATGCCGACGAAGACGCAACGTGGGATCCGGACAGCTTGACCCTCAGCGCCGATGACGGAACTTGGAAGGTGGTTGTAAATGTCGAGGATGGCACTTACACCTTCACCCAGCTCAAGGCCATCAACCATCCCGATGAAAATGATCCTCACGACCAGGTCGACATCACCTTCAAGGCCACGGTGACCGATGCCGATGGATCTACGGTGAGCCAAAATATCACCGTCACTGTCTACGATGACGGGCCTCAAGAAGCTCATGACGAAAGCTGGGTTAAGGTCCAGATTCCTGTCAGCGAGGCCACCATCAGCGGTTATAAGGCGGGCTGGTGGGCGGAGGGAGAGAGGCCGTGGGATACCAAAGTAATCAACAAGATTGAGGGTAATGATGGCGATGAATACTATGAAGGCATATACTGGGGTGGCGGCACAGGCCTCGGGGATAAATCCGGCTACACCTTCATCGATAACAGCGATTTGAAGGAGGACGGCGACACGGTAACTCTCGGCGAGAATGTGATGCTTGGTACTTTCACGCATATCAATAAGTCAATTCCCTCCGGCACTGGAATCACCGGTGCCTGGCTGAAGGTGACCTTTAATGTTGTCGTCGACGGGGAAACGGTCCCGGTTGACCATTGGATCCGGTTTGATCACACCGAAACTCCAAATAATTATTCCCCAAGTACAAACCCCGGGAACAACGACATTGTGACCATCTCGGAGGCCACCGCATCGGCAAAGGTCCCGGTTGGTGACGTGTGGTATACAGTGGAGATTCTCGGGTTCTCTAAAGATGGTGGGAATACTTTCAGCTTGCAAGCATCCACTGTGGAAACTAAGAGCACTTCCTTCGACCTCTATGCCAAGGTTTATGCCGATGTTTATTACACACCAACGGTTGAAGGCGACCTCAATGTTGACTACGGTACAGACGGAGCTCATGCCACCGAGGCCCTTGCCTTCCCTGATCATGAGTATCAAATCGGAGATGAAAACGTAGTAGTTCAAGGAACATACGGAGAACTGACGGTATTCGAGGATGGCACCTATGAGTATAAGGTTTATGACGACGTACGTGACGAAATGGGGAAGGGTACACAGTATCAAGACGAATTTCGTTATACTGTGAAGGATGCCGATGGGGATACTGTTGAATCGACGCTGACCATCAATGTCGTCGGTATGGGCGCGGCGGATAAGATCGTTCAGGGCACTTCTGGCGACAATACCCTCATCGGTGGGGAAGGTGACGACATCCTCATCGGCGGGCTTGGCGCCGACACCTTCGTCGTGGGTCTGGGTGATGACACCATCCTGGATTACAATCAGGAGGAAGGTGACGTGGTTGATATCAGCAGCGTATTTGAAGATGGTTTCACTCTCGGCGTTGCTGATAACGCGGGAAAGGCACAGTTGAATATTTTAAACGGAGAAGAGATTGTCGGCAGCGTGACGTTCGACACTATCGAATACGGGAACCTTGACCCTGACTACGAACTCGACTCGTTGCTGGGCATGGTGAATATTGATGATGGAACAACCATCTCATAACTGAATGAAGGAACCGTTACATCCTTCTAACAACCGCCACGAAGGTGTCCTGATCAAACCTTCGCGGCGGTTTTTTTAACGAAACCGTAAAAAAGAAGATACCCCTAGGACACCAAAAGTTGATGGCCCCATAAAAAGCCTAAAAACACCTAGTTGAGGACGGCTTTGTAAAAAGCTCCGCAGGCAAGGCGCTCACATCCTGAGGAATGAGGCGTACTGAGCGGTACGCCGCAGTGACGAAGGATGCAGCGCAACGCAGCATCCGGGCTTTTTACGAAGCTGTCAATAAATTATTGTTGTATTTTATTCTCTTGTGATACAACAAAGCAAAAAAAGGTGGGACGGTATCATGGCCATCAGGAAACAGAGCACCCTGAAGTCGGCAGATGCCCGGAAGCATCCGCGCTACTCGGCACCGGAGGGCACCCTGGTCATCGTGTCGCCCGGTTCCGACAAGGAATGGACGGTTCAGGCCATAGACATCAGCGCCGGTGGAATGGCCTTTATCTATCGGGGATCTCCGGACGATCTCGACAAGTCGGGCGTCCTCAAGATACTGGCGAAAAACGCGGAACTCGAAAACATCACCTTTGATACTGTCTCCGACA
>JBBAGC010000338.1:0-3103 GCA_041655115.1 Spirochaetota bacterium
GTTCACTATTGATGGAGCTAACAAAACATTTTCCACTCTTGTTGATCCATGTGTGGAAATACCACCAGCAGTTGTAAATATTCATGGCATAACCAGTGAAATGGTTGAAGGTGAACCTTTTATAGAAAACATTCTTCACAGGCTTGAAGAATTTATAGGCAATGCTGTTCTGGTTATACAAAATCCGCGCTTTGACCTGTCATTTCTCAGCATGGCATATTTGAATGTATTTAAAAGAATTCCGTCCTTTGCTGCTATTGATACTGTGCGGCTGGCTCAAAAATATTTTAAAGATCTGCCCAATCATAAGCTTTCCACATTGTCATCACATCTGGGGCTTAAACTTGTCAGTCACAGGGCACTTGATGATTCCATAGCATGTATGAAAGTTTTTCTTGAAGTAATCAAGGGAAGAGGATTAACAGAATCATCAACATTAAGGGATCTTGTTAAAATTCATGGAGATATGGTAAAGCCTGCTATTAAGATAGAGAGGAGCAGGGGAGTTGAGGGGTATAAATCAATATCCATTGGGGAAAGGGCTTTAATTGAATATGCTGATTATGATGGACGCATAACAAGAAGAGAGATTATGCCTCACGAGTTTATAAACTATGGCAAAAAAAACTATATACTCGCACACTGCTTTTTAAGAAATAGCGAAAGATGCTTTTTAACCAGCAGGATAATCTCTGTTAATTGATTCTTTACCATTTTTTTCTGAAACGCAGGCCAATATTATTCTGTGAAGTTTTATCCGGTAAAAGAATGTCCCTGCCAAAATATGCAATAAGTTCAAACTGGTCGTAAAAAAGCATTCTTATGGTTGGCCCTGCAACCAGGCCTGTTTTCTTTCCTGAAATTTCAAACCCCGAAGTTTTAAAAAAAATAAGGTCACAAAAAAAACCGGTGTATATAAAATCTTCATTTATAGAAAATCGGTATTCTGTGGAAAGGGCTGTTTGTCTTCCGCTATAGTAGCTTTTGCCAGTAAAGCCTTTGAAATAGTTGCTGTTTACATCATTCTGATGATGAAAAGGATGGGTTCTGAAAAAAAGATTCGTCATGGATTTTACAGATAGAATACTCAGGTTTTTAAATTCAAAGTCATAGTCAATATTTAATTCAAATTCGCTGGAGCTGTATTCATTAAACAGCTCTCTATAGTAAAAAATCATGTTTTTATCAATTCTGTTTCCTATTCTAATAGGTATAGGTTCATGCTTTATTTGCAATTCTGTAAAGGGGAATGATTCAGTCCTGTTTTTTATATCAATATGGTCAGATGATGTGCTGTTAACAGAGCTGTCAAAAAAAAATATATTTTCCATGCCAAACCCTCCATAAATATTGAGGTTGTTTAACAATGTAAAGCCTGGAGCAAAAACTGCTCTGGTAAGTATATACTGGTATTTTTCAAGGCCCAGATCAGGACGTGATGCTGCATTGTGAAAAATCCGCGCCTTTACAAGTGGTGTGAATATTTTAGAGTTAATGGGCATAAAAAGGTATTCACTATTTATTTCCGAATAGGTTCTTTTTGGAGGAAAGTCAGGCGCGCCTTTTTTCGGGTTTTTGTAAATATTTTTAAATCCAAAGTCCAAAGCAGATGCTAATGAAACATTAAATTTATCCCCTTTTCCCAGGAAATCTTTTTTATGCCAGGATACTTCAGGAATGAATAAAGATGAGAACTTGTAATCTATTTTAAAGCCAAACCCGGATTTGCTTTCAAGCAGGCTGTCTTCTTTTATTTTTTCAACATGAACATGAAGATCGTAAAGTGGCAAAGGTTTATCAAAGAGTTCAATTTCAGTAAAACCAAGATCAAGTGATTTTAAATCCCGTTTAATCTGAAAAAAATTATCATCAAACTCCTTAACAGGTTTAAGCTCTGCCTTTATATCAGTTATTTTATATTTTTCTTTAATAATATCAATATTTTTTTCAAGTTCAATTCTGTTATAAACTTTGTTTCTCGCATTGATTTGCTGCCTTACTTTTAAAGAGTAGTAGGAGTTGAGATTGTGAATTATTATTTTACCCAGCTCTCCTTCATCAATATAAAGCACAAGTTTTTCCGGTGTATTTTGAATTGTATTTATTCTAAGAAGGTCAAATCCCTTCTGGGAATAAAAAGCACCTATTCTGTTTATTACTTCAGATAATGGAATTTTTCTTTCTTCAAATTCTTTGAGGTTGAGTATGCTGTGAAGTTCATTGCTGCTGAAAACAGCTAAGCCTTTTAGCTCTATTTCTCGCATAGAGGCAAACAGGAGCCGGGATAAAAGGAAAACCAATATTGTTGTTATAAAGATAACATTTTTTTTAGGAGGAAGCATTTTTAGCAAAAAAGTGTTTTGATTGTTTCCATAAACGTGACAATATTGTTGTCTTTGAGAGAATAATACATAAAATTAGCATCTTTTCTTCTTATTATAATGTCGGCTTTTCTTAATACAGTAAGGTGCTGTGAAATATTGGATATTGTTGAACCGAACTTTTGTTCAATTTCACCCACATTTTTTTCTCCTTCAAGAAGGAAACAAAGTATTTTAAGCCTGATAGGATGAGCAACAGATTTAAGAATTTCAGTTGCAGTATCAACCTGACAATCGGTGAAAATCATAATTACCTCATGATAATAGAATTTTAGTATTTTTCAAAATTATAAAACATCAGAACTTTGTGTCAATACTTTTATTCCGGTTTTGCAGCTTAAAATCAGGCACTCATTTTTTTAGATTTTTTATATTCATTTGAATCTGCTGTTAAAAAATCATATAAATTGAGCATTTTTAATATGCTTATTGCTGATGGAGAGAGTATAAGCTTAATTGATACATTTTTTTTATATCCCAGCTGTTTAATATGGAGAAGAAATCCTATAAATGATGAGTGGAATGCTATAGTTTTTGAAAGATCTAAAACTATTTCATTAAAATCTATCTGTCTTTCAAAAGAAGAAAGATAGCCTGGAACATTTTCATAGCTTATTGTTTCCGGGAAAACCCAGAGTTTATTTGTTTCCTGAATGTAGTTCATATAAGCATCCTTGCTTTAATCCATTTTTCCCTGTTTATAATATCGGCAGACAGAGTTT
>JBBAGC010000339.1:0-3103 GCA_041655115.1 Spirochaetota bacterium
TAATAATCCAGTTGGAGGAAATATGGAAAGGTATAATGATTCAGGAGGGGGAGTTTTTATAAAATGGCTTTTGCTCACTTTTGCAGTAATGATAACAGCATATCTCTTTGACAGTATTCATGTAACGGGATTTTTTTCAGCGCTTTTTGCAGCAGCTGTAATTGGATTGCTTAATATGATCTTAAGGCCTGTTCTGCTTATTCTAACACTTCCTATTAATATAATGACCTTTGGTCTTTTTACCTTTTTGATAAATGCACTAATGCTTAAAATTGCTTCAGGGCTTATTTCCGGTTTTACAGTAACAGGTTTCTGGAGCACTGTTTTTGGAGCAATAGTAATAAGCCTGGTAAACTGGATTTTAAATGTTTTTTTAGTTTCATTTGTTCAGGCTCGCAGCAGTGGTACTATGGTAAATGGTTCAGGTGATATTGAATTAACCAAAAAGGGTGACAGATGGGAATAGCTTAACTATTTGTATTGAGAATAAAAGTGTTTTTCCTGGAATTTTAATAAAAATTGATTGCTTTTATTTAATATGTTATGTTAAAAATCAAGGCTGTTAAGGGAGAAGATCATGGAGAAATTTCTTAAATGCAGTAAAAGACCTGTTTTTTCAATGTTATATCTTGTAGTGCCTGGTATTTTATTGTTTTTTTTATCCTGCTCCCAGGTAAAGAGTTTAAGCGTTGAAGAAATATCCAGCTTAATAAATTCCAACAATGAAAATTTAATCATAATAGATCTTCGCGATCTTACTGAATACAACAATGGACATATAAAAGGTGCAATAAGCATACCTTATAAAGAGGATACATTTCCTGAAAGAATTACAGCTTTGGCTGAAAAGGATGTGGATGCTTTGTTTTATTGTGGTCAGGGAGTAAAAACAGGAAAAGCTGAAAAGTTTATAAAAAAATCCCCTTTTAAGAAAAAATATATTCTTGCTGGTGGATTTTTTGCATGGAAGAAAGAAGGACTGGAAATAGAGAAATAATCGGCATAGCCGATGCTAATATTTAAGAAACTCAGGAGGGTTTATGGCAAGGTTTTTTAAGATTGGTTTAGTGCTGATTTTTTTTATGCTTTGTATGACTGGCATGCTTTTTTCACAAACAGCAGATCATTCAAAGTTCAAAGAGCTTCAGCAAAAATTTTCAAAGCCAGAGGATGTTACCAGGGCCTGTTTATCATGCCATAATCTGGCCGGGTTTGAAATAATGAAAACATCCCATTGGCTGTGGGCAAGAGAAACCACTAAAATGCCCGGCAGAGAGGGTAAATCTATTTTTGCTGGTAAGACTAATGTAATTAATAATTTTTGTGTTGCAGTTGACTCCAATGAGCCAAGGTGTACCAGCTGCCACATAGGATATGGCTGGAAGGACAAAAATTTTGATTTTACTGATCAAACAAAAATTGACTGTCTGGTGTGTCATGAAAGCACAGGCACATATGAAAAGTTTCCAGCTGGTGCAGGCTATCCTGTAGCTAAAAAAACCCTATTCCCCGGAAATCAGAAATGGTATGATGTACCTGACTATAATAAAATTGCCCAGAGTGTAACCCGGCCTTTGCGTCAAAACTGCGGTTCCTGCCATTTTTATGGAGGAGGGGGAAATGCTGTAAAACACGGGGCTCTGGATGCATCTCTGGAAAACCCTGACAAGAGCATTGACATTCACATGGGAAAAGACGGCGGGAATATGGATTGTGTTGACTGTCACGTTGCAGAGAAGCATGATATTAAGGGTCAGCTTTACTCAGTTTCCAGTGAAGACAGAGACAGGCTTTATTGTGAAAGGTGTCATACTGTGAAGCCTCACACACAGAAGCTTTTTATCCAGGATTTTGAAGCAAAGGGGCATGATCTTTTTAAAAACAAGCTCCACAGCAGGGAAAAGCCTGAGGATACATTTATCAGCAGAATTCTTGATAAACATACTGATCGAATTGCGTGTCAGTCCTGTCATATAAATCTTTATTCAACAAAATATAAAACAAAAACCTGGTGGGACTGGTCAAAAGCCGGAGATAAAGATGATCAGGGCAAGCCCAAAATTATTAAAGATGAAGATGGCGATCATGTATATGACGGGCAAAAGGGAGAATTCAGGCTTGGCAAAAACCTTGTTCCTGAATATCGCTGGTTTAATGGCACAGTGGGACATGTTCTTGTTGGAGATAAAATAGATCCTGAAAATCTTCCTATACAGCTTAATTCAATAAGCGGTGAATGCGGAGCAGAAGGGAGTAAAATATGGCCCTTTAAAATAATGCGAGGCAAACAGCTTTATGATCCGGTTGAAAAAACTTTGATAGTACCAAAGCTTTTTGGCCCAAAGAACTCAGGTGCATACTGGGCAGACTGGGACTGGGATAAGGCTGCTGAAACAGGAATGCGCGTAGCTGGAGTAAAATACAGCGGAAAAAGAGAATGGATTGAAACCGAAATGTTTTGGCCCTTGACTCACCTTGTAAAAGAGAAGGAGTTTGCTCTTAAATGCAGTGACTGCCATTCTCGCAATGGAAGGCTTGCAGGTCTTGAAGCATGCTGGATACCTGGCAGGGACAGGAGTCTTGTAATGGATATTCTTGGTATGGTTATGCTTTTTGGATCAATTGCTGGAGTATCTGTGCATGGATTAATCCGCTTTAAAAATTCGGGCAAAAGCGAGGATTAGAAATGATAAAAAAAGTATATATGTATAAGCGTTTTGAAAGGTTTTGGCACTGGGCTCAGGCTTTTTTAATTTTTTTCCTGGCTATAACAGGCTTTGAGGTTCATGGGTCCTTTAAATTTATTGGTTTTAAAAATGCTGTTCTATGGCATATGTACACAGGGTTTGCTTTGATAATCCTTATAGTATTTGCTATTTTCTGGCATTTCACAACAGGGGAGTGGAAGCAGTATGTTCCTACAACCAATAAGTTAAGAGAACAGATAAAATATTACCTGATTGGAATATTTAAAAATGAGCCTCACCCTGTGGAAAAATCAGTGGAGATAAAGCTTAACCCATTGCAAAAGCTTACATATCTGGGATTTAAGATCCTTATAATTCCTGTAATGGTACTAACTGGTGTTATTTATTACTATGTT
>JBBAGC010000340.1:0-3086 GCA_041655115.1 Spirochaetota bacterium
TTGTTATATTTAACAAGAAGAGCCCTGTTGTTTACAAGCATTTCAGCAAAAAGTGAAAGTACAATCAATATACATATTGTCCAAAGGGAGTAATAGCCTCTTTTAATTGATTTAAACCTGTTGAATTTTTCAATAGTAAGCGGATTAAGTTTAATCACATTCATTAGCCTTTAGAATTTTACCCTTGGATCAACAATTGCTACGCATATATCAGATAAAATATTACCGATCATAAACAGCAATGAAGAAATAACAAGAATACCCAGAACAACAGGATAATCTCTTTCAATTACAGATTCAAGTCCAAGAAGGCCTATTCCGTCTATGTTGAATATTTTTTCTATAAGGTATGATCCTGTTAAAATAAGTGAAATATTATTACCAAAGTGTGTTGCAAGGGGAATCAGGCTGTTTCTGAAAGCGTGTTTTAAAACAGCTCCTTTAAAACTCTGACCCTTGGCAATAGCTGTACGCATAAAATCTGAAGCCAGATAATCCATTAGTGAGTTTTTCATAAGAAATGTCATTACAGCAAAACTCCCTGCCATATAGGCAACCAGAGGAAGAGCAGCATGATAAAAAATATCTCCTATTTTACCAAATAGAGATAGTTCATGAAAGTTATTCCCCACAAAACCGCCAAGAGGAAAAATATCAAGCCATGATGAAAAAACAAGAAGAAGTATAATTGCAACAACGTAATTGGGGATTGCATAACCCACAAATACAAGTATAGAGGAAACATTATCAATAGCTGTCCTGTGTTTTATTGCTTTTAAAACTCCAAGAGGTATGCATACTGCATATGTGAGTATCATTGCCATTATTCCATAAAAAAGCGATACTGGAAGCTTGCTTCTAATAATCTCCCACACAGGCTCATAATACCTTGTGGATGTACCAAGATCTAGAAGTACAACATTTTTAAGCCAGTAAACATAGCTTACAACAACGGGTTTATCAAAGCCATAAAAACTTTTGAGATCCTGAAGCTGTTCAGCAGAAAGAGGAACTTCATTCATCCTGCTATAGCCCTGAGCAGCAGATGCCTCCTGAGCCTGGGCAATCATCCTTTCAATAGGACCCCCAGGAACAAATCTGGTCATTATAAAAACCATTAGGGTAATCCCTATAAAGGTTGGAATTACAAGAAGAAGTCTTCTCAAAACATAATCTTTCATTTATTCAGCTGCTCAAACCTTATAAATTAAATAAAACAACAACTACCTTACTGTGCTATAATAATTCAATAAGACATAATACAGAGGTTAAAATCCCTTGTCAAATATAAATAAAATGATAAATTATATGCAGCTGTAATAACTACTGTGTAGATGTTTTAAAAAAATAGTTTCAGAAAAAATTATAATTTAAAATGTTTTTACCAGTAATTGGATTAGTCCCTGCATTTGTAACCCACGTTTCGTACTGTTTCTATTACTGAATTAAAATCATCTCCTAACTTGCTTCTAAGCCTTCTAATGTGCACATCAACGGTTCTTGTACCACCAATATATTCCATTCCCCATATACGATTCAAAACATCTTTTCGGGAAAAAACAGTTCCTCTGTTGAAGAGGAAAAGCCTTAAAAGTTCCAACTCTTTATATGTAAGCTCAATTTTTTCATCATTAAGGTAAACTGCATACTCCTTCATATTTACACGCATTTGACCTATAGATATTTCTTCATCACATCCTGAATTTTCAGGGAAAGTCCTTTTAAGCCTTGCCTGAATTTCTCCTTTGTGAAATGGAAACAAAATGAAATCATTAAAAAACCAGGTAGAATCAAGCTCTGAAATTGTATTTTTCTGGAAAATAAGGATCACAGGAACATTTATAATTTTTTTTCTAAGCCTGGAAAGATAAAATTGGGTAGAGTCAGAATCAGCAATTTCTTCATAATCAACAAAAAAAGCAGAATCCATCCCCTTTTGTACTACATCAATATTATGGTACAATGAAACATTTAAATCGGGCAGAGTGGTTTTAAAATCATCTGATATTTCATGGTTTTTTGTAACCAGGCCTATATTTAGTTTCATTTTCTTTCTGCTCTGCTAATTTTTTAAATTCCAATAATTCTATTGACAATTAATCCATAGAAACTCCCCTTGCCAATAAAATGCCACCCCAGATGAGAGAGACATCCTAAACAGAGAGCAATACTCCACTCATATCCTGAAAACCATGAATGCTCTGATGTATAATCTCCTAATATGCCACATCCAGGCGCATTGCTTAAACATATTAGAGAAAAAAATATTCCTGCAGGATTTCTTTTATAATGAGAAGCTGAACCTTCAATTATTAGAATATCATCTTTATGTGCTATATAAGCCATGCATTGCTTGCAAAAAATTCTTTCATCTGTTAAACTTTCTTTCTTTATGGAAAAACTCCCTTTTACGGAAGAAAACCTGTCTGTTTTATAATTCAAAATCTCACCTTTAGCTTAATTAATTCTCCATTATGCAGTATTTATAAACTTTTAATAAAATTTCAATACATATAATTTAATTGTTAAAATATCCTGTTAAAAATCTATACATTATATAAACCCTGCTTAATTAAATCTTAATGCAACAGGATTAAATACCGAAGATAATAAAAAAGGTATTATGTCACTTGCTATGAAAAAATTATCTGATATTAAAAAACCTGTTAAAGACTATAAAAAATCATTTAAATTAGCGAGAAAGCTGTATAAAAAAAACAGGCTCCATGAATCTATTACAATTTTAAAACAGTTAAAACATCATGGTTATGATCTGCCCCTGACCTCCCTGACCCTGGCAATGGCTTATGATAAAGTCGCCTATTTGTCCGAAGACAAGGAATATGAGGACATGGCTCTTGAAGAATATGGAGAAATAATAAATTACAGTGATTCAAAAAAGTATCGAAAAAAAGCCATTAAGCTACAAAATTCTTTGGCAAAAAGAATTTCTATATTAAATGAAAATGAACACAGGGCCCATGAAAAAGCCAGGGAGCTGGAAACACTTAGCCCAAGATCTGCTAAATCATGGTTTATGCTTGGTGCTAATTTTGCAGTAAGAAAAGATCCCCTCTTTGTAATAA
>JBBAGC010000341.1:0-3083 GCA_041655115.1 Spirochaetota bacterium
CCTTCTAATGGAACCGGGCTTAACCCCCTTCTAATGGATCCATGGATGGTTACACACCCGCCAGTTCTGTTTTTAGGATATGCTGCAGCAACAATACCATTTGGTTATGCAATTGCAGCTCTGTTAAAAAAAGATTATGACAAGTGGCTTAAACTGTCCTACAGATGGATAATATTCAGCAGCCTTACACTGGGTATAGGAATTTTCATGGGCGGTTACTGGGCATATAAAGTTTTAGGATGGGGCGGCTACTGGGGATGGGATCCTGTTGAAAACTCATCACTTATACCATGGCTTGCATCAGTAATGCTTATACATGGAGTAATACTTCAAAAGCAGAAGTCCCTTTTTAAAAGATCCAATCTTTTCATGGCACTTGCTTATTTTATATTAGTGCTTTACAGTACCTTTCTTACAAGGAGCGGGGTTCTTTCAGACTTCTCTGTTCATTCCTTTGGAAAGTCCGACACTGCTATTTTTCTTATAAGCTATATTTTATTTTTTATCATCATATCCCTATTCCTCTTTTCAAAAAGATTCAGCTCTATTAAATCAGAAAAGCTTTCTGATAAATTTTTTACAAAGGAAAGCTTAACTGTTTTTGGAATAATAATATTAGGGGTTTACAACCTGATAATTTTTACAGGCACATCTTTACCTATTTTTTCAGGCTTATTCCTGAAAAACCCCACTGCTGTTACTGAAAGCTTTTACAACAATCTTTCAATCCCCTTTGGGGTACTTATACTTCTCTTTATAATTCTTGCTTCATTTGCAATTCAAAGGTATTCAAAAACAACAGCTATTATTGCTGCCATACTTGCAGTAATAACAGGAACAGCCTTTAATATAATGTTTACCAAAAATCCAATAGCCTATATCTTTACAATACTGTCTCTTTTCCTTACATATCTGATTATCAGAGACATGTACAAAAGCAAAAAAATATTTGCAATTGCACCTCTCATGGCTCACCTGGGTGTTGCAGTATTAGTGCTGGGAATTATTTCATCAAACTTCCATTCATGGACAGAACAAAAGATGGTTGAAAAAGGATCAACCGTTCAAGCAGGCCCTGTATCAATAACACTTGAGGGATTTGAATTTACTGAACCATCATCAGTGGCCATTACAGTTCAAAAAGGCAATAAGGAATACCATGGACACATGCCCTATTTTATAAATCCTAAAACCCAGTCTCTTTTCAGGGAACCATTTATACTTAAAGGATCTGCTGGTGATATTTACATTACGCCTCAACAGTATGTTTTTGCAGAAAGCCATTTTTCATCAGCAATTATAAACAAGGGTGAAGAGCAAACCATAAGCGGCCTTAAAGTAAAGTTTATAGACTTTGATGTCTCACAAATGGGTTCCGGTGATATGACAATCTATGCAAATATACTGGTTAATGGGAAAAAATACAAACCAGGCATGAAACACAGCATGGGTCAGCATCTTGCCATAGAAAACAAAATTTCAGGTACTGAAAGAATTATAACCCTGGAAGGGGTTGATGCAGGTAATAAAAAAATTAAAATTCATATTACCCCTGAAAAAGGAGCAATTATACCCCCTGATTATGCCATTATTGATGTGTCTTTAAAAAGATTAATATGGCTGGTATGGCTTGGTACTCTTCTTATAACAGGGGGCTTCATAATTGCAATGCTCAAAGAAAACAGGCGTAAAGCAAAAATTTAATTTCACTTACTTTATTCCAGGGTCATCAAAGACCCTGGATTCATACTCAAGAAGAAACTCCTTAATGTGTGTGCCTCCTGTAAAATTTCCCCAGGTGCCATCAGCTCTAATTACCCTATGGCAGGGATTAATTACAGGAAACCTGTTTTTTGCCATACAGTTTCCTGCAAATCTCCCGCCAGAGGGAATGGAACTTATTTCTGCAAGAAGCCCATAGGAGATGGTGCTTCCAAAAGGCACTTTTAACAAGTTTTTATATATGGAAATTTCCTTTTCACTGTAACCAGTCATATTAAGAAAAAGCTTATTTTCATATTCCCCTGATTCAAAATTCATATCCTTTTTTTCCTTAGATGATACAAGTACAAGTTCAGGAAATTCACCAGGCACAACACGAAAATAGCTGTTAAGCCACTTTACAGCCATAATTAAAGGGATGGGAGTTTTTTCAGTAATTTTTGAAGGCGCCTTTTTTTCACAAAACTCAGCAGCTTTAAGAAAAAACCTGTCTGATATGAGCCTTAATGTTATATTTTTAAAATTATAATAAAATGTAAACTCTTTCACAGTATTCTCTCTTTATTGCTTAAGAATTGCCCTTACTTGAGCCTCATCCTTTTGTATCTGTTCAATAAGATCCTTTGGAGATTCAAATTTAATTTCATCCCTGACTCTCTGGATAAATTCAATAGTAATTTTTTCTCCATAAAGGTCATTTTTAAAATCCAGAATATTCACCTCTATGGTTCTGCTCTTTGCACTAAAGGTTGGATTATTGCCTATATTTAACATACCATTAAATACAGCATTGTTTATAAAGACCTTAACAGCATAAACCCCGTAAGCAGGGATCATCTTATCCTCATGGTCAGGCTGAATATTGGCAGTGGGAAAACCCAAATCTTTGCCCCTACCCTCACCCTTTACCACAGTGCCTGTAAGGGTATAATGTCTTCCAAGAAGATTTTCAACTTGAAGCATATTACCACAATCAATCTCTTTTCTTAAAACCGTTGAAGATATTATTTCATTACCCACTGTTTCCTCTCTAACCCTTGTAATAGGAACTCCAGTTTCAGAAGAAAGCTTATTAAGAAAATCAATATTTCCCTCTCTGTTCTTTCCAAAGGCATGATCATAGCCTATTACTATTTCTTTCACTCCAAGCTTTTCAATAAGCAGATCATTGTAAAACTCGCGCGCACTAAGCTGGGAAAACTCCTTTGTAAAATCAAGCATAATAATATTTTCAATACCTGATTCAAAAATATACCTTTGCTTCTCTTCAACTGTTGTAATCATCCTGCATGTTGCTCCTGGATAAATTACTGTTCTTGGATGATTTCTAAATGTCACAACAAAGGGGGTACCGGAATAAT
>JBBAGC010000342.1:0-3074 GCA_041655115.1 Spirochaetota bacterium
AGGTAAGACTTTCCTGAGTACTGATTCTTTGAACCTTTTGCTGTATTTCATTGTCATCTCCTGATTTATTTTAGGCGACAACTATCTTGGCACGTAGGGAAATCAAATCTTTTTAAATCAACACCTAAACTTGTAATCTCAGGAAATTCTGTAATACTTACTTCTTTTTTATAGAAAATTTCAGCTTTATCAAAAACTCTAGAAACAGACTTTGACATACTTTCTCCACCTCTGTTTTTCCTGGCATTTGTATCTAACCCAACTTCAACACCAAAAACATAATCAATAAGATTTGTAATATTTTTATTTCTAAAAATTTCACCTAATCCAGTATCTTCAATAAATTCATAAATTTTATCAGAATTTTCAAAATAAGAATCAAGTTGAACAATATTGCCTTTTCTATTGAATGTTTTTGCATTTTTATTTTTTCGCACAGCAATCAAAATATCTAAGACTTCAAAAACTTTCGCGTTTTCTTCATACAATTCTTCAATAGCAAGTTTTAAATCCTCTTTTCCAATCAGATAATTAAGTTGGTTAAGTTTAATTGAAATTTTACTGACGTTGGATTTAATCTTTTCAAAATCAGTAAAATAATCAAGTGTTGCATTAGTTTCACTTAGTTGTGATATAAAAGTTTCAAATTGCTTTGTCATATTTTAATTCTTCAAATGAATAATTAGTAATTAATAATTCTGTAAGCTTGCCACGCCTTTCTGCATTTGAATTCACCATTCTGGTAGCAAAAACTCTTTTGATGCTAAATTGCTCATACAAATCATCAAAAAAATTATCATCAGGATTTTTACCTTTTACATCAGAATTACTTAATATAAAATTATGACCAAGTAAATTAATTCTTTTACAAAAGTTACTTAACCGAATTTGCTCCGAATCATTAAAATCTTCTTTTGCATAGGAATTAAAACCGGATGTTTCGCTCAAGGGCTTGTAGGGCGGATCAAAATAAAAGAAACTATTACTTGTGACATATTTTAAGGTGTCCTCAAAATCACCTGTTAATATTTTTACTTTTTGCAATATTTCACTGTCTGCAAAAATTGTTTGTTCATCACAAATTTTAGGATTTGCGTATCGACCAAATGGCACATTAAAAAGCCCTTTCCTGTTTACACGATATAAGCCATTAAAACAGGTGCGATTTAAAAAAACAAACAAAGCTGTATTCTCAACAGACTCAAGAGCTTTTGAATTAAACCTTTCTCTTTTATCTAAAAAATATTCTTTTCGCTTTCCTTCATCCAATGGTAAATATTCATCCTGAATTATTTGCAAAATTTTAATTAGCTCAGATGGCGTTTCCTTAATTGTTTTATATGCACTTGTTAAATCAGGATTTATATCATTGATAACTGCTTTTGTAATGTTCGGGTATTGCTGTAAAATCCAAAATAGAACAGCTCCTCCACCAACAAAGGGCTCGATATAAGTTAAATTTTTTTGTTGAGCAAAATTTTCAGGCAAAGCCTTTTCTATACTTCCTAGAAGCTGGGTTTTGCCTCCAACCCACTTTATGAATGGTTTTGCCTTTATAGTCATATATAATTATCTTTCCTTTAATTTAAAATTTTATTATCAGTTTATATAAAAATCAAATGCCTACATTTTTATAATTTTTCATTAACAACAATATAATACTGCTTTCCAAAAACTAAACAATAGTCAACTCATACCTCTTTCTTTTTTCAAAGCCTGATATTTTTCTATAGCCTGTTTTTTTCAACAGCTCATAAGCCTCAGCATAACCTGCACCAACCTCATCAGGAGAATGAGCATCGGATCCTAATGTTACAGGAACATTTTCCTGAAACATAATTTCAACAATAGAGGCAGATGGATAAATCTCCCTTACTGGCTTACGAAGCCCCGCAGTATTTATTTCAACAACAGTACCTGCCCTGGCAAGCTTTGCTGCAATTCTTCTTATAACAGCATCCATGCTCTTGCCAGGTCTGTGGCCAAATTTTTTTATAAGATCAAAATGTCCTATTATATCAAAAAGGACTGAATCTGCCATTGCTTCAATTATTGCATAATAATCGAGATATATGGAATCAATATCCCTTTCATCAAAACCCTTAACATATCCAGGATGGTCAAAAGGCCAGTCATCAAGAAAATGACAGGAACCCATAATATAATCCACTCTCTCATCAGTAAACAAACGCCTGTCAAAGGTATCAAAAACAGGGAAGTCCACTTCAAAGCCCAGGCGCACATTAATTTTATCTCTGTATTTTCCTGCTGCTTCAATTATGTTCTTTATATATAATTCAGTTTCGTCAGGGGCCATGGTTATCCCCTGCCTTATATTTTCAGGTATTGCAGCATGATCTGAAAATCCTATATCAACCATTCCTTTATTTATTGCACTTTCAATATATTCAAAAACCTCACCTGAGGCATGTCCACAAAGAGAGGTGTGATTGTGATAATCAATCATATTTGTTAATAGCCCCTCTCTGAATAATAGTTAGAAATATCGCTAAGTGCCTTATAGGCTTTACTGTCAAGCTTGCTAAATTTTGTAAAAAATTTATCCATTACACCTTCACCATAGGGATTTACAAGGGCTATAATATCCCATAAAGAGGGTATGTGAGTTTTATTCCTGTCCCCCACCTTGTTGCTTTTATTAATTGTATCTTCAATAATTTTATTATCCATAAGGTTTTCAATGCTTAGGGATATAAACCTGCTTTTATCACTCTGAACATCTGCAAGGGAATAGGCAGATGGATGGGTCAGATAAAGAACCAGAGCCCTCTGCTTTTTAAGATAAAGTGCAGCAAGCTCAACATTCCCTGTTTCAACATACCTGGGTCTTAACACTATTTTATGAATCTTCCAAAAATCCTCTTTATAGGGATAAAAAGAAAGTAAAAACCGTATCATGTCAGGGGATGGAACAAAAGCCTGAGGTCCCGGATACCCAATAGCCGGATAAAATATTTCAACAAGGTGCTCATCTGACTTGTACCTGTCTGAAACATAAAGGTTGCCACTGCTGTTATCAAGAATATCGTCAATCTCGGAAACTATATCATAGC
>JBBAGC010000343.1:0-3071 GCA_041655115.1 Spirochaetota bacterium
GTCCTGAGCTTTCAATGTTAATCGATCCATTCTCATAAGAAAAATTCTCCTTGAATGTATAGTTTTCTTTGGGATTTTGCTGATAAGGATTAGTTATGATAACAATACATATATAAATTTTTTGTGTCAATTTTTTAATAAAAGTTACATGTGGATCAACATGGGAAGTTACTTGCTATGTATAATAAAGATATTTTTATATGATTTTTATTAAGATGTTCCGGTTTATATACCAGAAAAGGCTGATTTATATTAGCTTGCGAGCCTTAAATACTGCTAAAAAAAGAATCCTTCTGTATTCCATTTAAAAATCAAAAAAATTATTTTTTTCTAAAAAATTTCAAAAAAATTTAGCTGAAAAACGTATATATATTGAGATGAAAAAATATCTGCAAAGATCCTTTTTCTACCTCATTGCGACATATAAAGATAATCATAATATGATATTCTTAAAATTATTTTTTTAAAGGAGTTTTATATGAAAAAGCTTTTATCAGTATTTGCATTACTATTGTTGGTTATAACCATCAATAGTGGTTGTTCTAAACATCTTACCAGGGAGGATTTTTATCAATTATCAGATAAGAATTTTTATATTAATGATGTTATAGTTGGTCATATATCACAAAAAGGAACTATAGTATCAGGAATAGGGATAAAAAAAGAGAATGTTAAAAAAGAAGCACTTTTAGCATTACCTGTTGAGGAAATGTCTAAAATACTTTCTGATGAATTAAAAATTCAGGTTGATATATCTGACTATAAAAAAGCGAATCTTGAAGTTCTTAAAAGTCGAAAGGCAATATTTAGTAAATATGATCAGTATGACAACATTTTACTATGGGAATCAGAAAAATCAGGAAAGGAAAATATTAATAATATAACTTTTAGACTTCTTTTGTGGGAAAAACAAACAAGCGGATTAGGCTTTACGGTATTTCTGGGAATGGCTGCTATAATCGAAATTAAAACTGCTGAAGGAGATACAAAAGATTTTAAAATATGGTTACCTGATCAAAGTAAATATGATCCAGAAATAATGAGTAAAGAACAAGGTGTAATCGTTTATAACGTTGAAAAAATGGCAAAGGCTCAAAACCAATCTGTTGAAGAAATGACTAAATTTATTATTCTTGAAGAATTAAAAAAGCTTCCAGCTTTACTAAAAGATAAAATAAGTAAGGTTGAATAACAGACTTTAAAATTCTTTCAAGAAAAACCAATTAAGCCGTTATTGCAGTAACGGCTTAAAAAGCTTACCTTTTATGCTAAGCCTCTATTTGTGATATAAGTTAAATATATGCTCTATTTTTACATTGACAAAAACGCTAAAAATGCGTAAAGTTTAATCAGTGTAAAAAATATTAATATTAAAAGTGTTTTCTATGGCAGAGATGGGTTTAGGATACGGTAGTGAATTTCAATTATTACGGTTTTTAGGACATCACCGTAAAGAATTAAATGAGAAAATCAAAGAAAGCACAAGGTTAAAAGGAGACCTTTATTGGTTAGATTTCCCAAAAAACACAGTGCCTTTGTCTTTGGATGGTGAATTTGAGGGAATAAACTTTTTGAAAGAGTATATAAGTAAATCAGATTATGATAATCTTAGCGTTAAATGGCGTAACTATTGGAGCATGAAAGGAAGGCAGCCCAGTTGGGACGGAATAATTTTGCACAAAAATAACTCTGAAACAGAATGGGTAATTGTAGAGGCAAAAGCACATATAAACGAATTAAAGTCTGTTACGAAAAGTTCATCAAATGAACAAATAATTGAGGCATTTAAAAGCGCGCAAAGCCGCTTTGAAATTGCCAGCAATAACTGGTTTGGAGATTATTATCAATTGGCAAATAGATTAGCTTTCATCAATTTTCTATTAAATAATAAATTGAATGCCTCTATACTATACATATATTTTTTAAATGGCTATGAAAAGTACGAAATAATAAATAACCAAAAAGTTTTTGTTGAAAGTAAAAGTGTGGGCAAGCAGAACGAGTGGGAAAAATCTATTGAGAAAGAGTATGCTATTTTAGGTATAAATGATAAAGCTAAAGAATACATATCAAGTGTTTTTATTGATTGTATTTAGAAAGGTGAACTATTAACAAACTTATGCGCTTTTCTGTAAATGGCAAATACAATTCTTACCCCTGTGAAAGTACTTTCCCCAGGTTGTTGGTAAACAAAATTTTTAATCTACTAAATTAATTAAAAAACGCCGGGTGGGAGAGTCCGGCGTTTTGAATGGTTCTGCGATGTTTGTTCAAGCTTAATTTATTGTAACAACTGTAATACTGACTGTGACTTTGCATTAGCCTGGGCAAGCATTGAAGTTGCCGCCTGTGTAAGTATTTGATACCTGGTAAAAGACGACATCTGCTCTGCCATGTCTGTGTCTCTTATGCGGCTTTCAGATGCCTGTACATTTTCATAAGCATTCATAAGGCCTTTGGCTGTGTGCTCAAGCCTGTTGTAATAGGCACCCAGGTCAGCTCTTTGTTTGGAAACAAGTCTTAGGGCTTCATCTGCAAGACCTATAACTGAATTTGCCTTACCCGGTGTTGATATGGATATGAAAGTAAGTACTGTGGGGTTTCTTAAGCCAAGAGCTGCTGTTGTCATGGTTTCTATGAATACCCTTTCTCTCTGGTGCATGTTGGGACCCATGTGAAACCACATTGAAGCTGAAGGGTGCAGCCGTGCAAAAGAACCTGTGAGAAGCTTCATTTTGTTAAATTCAGCCTGAGAAGCAATTCTGTCAATTTCATCAACAAGCTCGGAAACTTCTATCTGAATAAGCTGTCTGTCCTCATCTGTGTAAATACCGTTAGCAGCCTGCACAGCAAGAACTCTTATTCTTTGAAGTATTTCCTGTGTTTGTGTGAGGTAACCTTCTGTTGTCTGAATCATGGACATGCCATCTTCAGTGTTTCTTTCAGCCTGTCTAAGACCCTGAATCTGCGATCTCATTTTTTCAGATACTGCAAGACCTGATGCATCATCACCTGCTTTGTTTATTCTCATACCTGAAGAAAGTTTTTCAACATCCTTGGTAAGACTCCAG
>JBBAGC010000344.1:0-3069 GCA_041655115.1 Spirochaetota bacterium
CTATGACCCTCTTTTGCGTGCAATAGATTTTGGCTTAAGGAGAATGAAAAAATAATGAAAAGAACACCCCTTTATAATGCTCACCTGAAACTTGGTGCCAAAATTACAGAGTTTGCCGGGTATGATATGCCCATTCAATATACTTCAATTCTTGAAGAGCATGAGGCAGTGAGAACCAGAGCCGGATTATTTGACGTGTCTCATATGGGGGAATTTCTGGTAAAAGGCGTTAATGCAGAAAAGTATTTAAAACTGCTGATTCCAACCAGCACGGATAAGTTTGAAAAAGGGAAGGGCACATACACATGTTTTTGCAATGAAATAGGAACAGTGGTTGACGACCTTTTTATATTTATGATTGATAAGGATAATTATTATCTTGTTGTAAATGCAGGTACAAAGGACAAGGATCATGAATGGTTAAAGAGCCATATTATTGAAGGTGTTGAGGTAAAAAACCTTTCTGATTCCACAGCCAAGATAGATATTCAGGGACCTGAATCTAAAAATATTTTAAAAGAAATTTTTTCTTCTGACAGGCTTGATAATCTCCCCAGATTTTACTTCTATTATGATATGTTTAATGGATCAGAAATAATGATTTCCAATACAGGTTACACTGGTGGTCCAGGATATGAACTATATATTAACAATGAATTTGCAAAAGATCTTTGGAATATCTGCCTTGAAAAAGGAAAGAAGTATGGAATTAAGCCAGTTGGCCTTGGCGCAAGGGATACCTTAAGGCTTGAAGCCTGCTATTCCCTTTATGGTCACGAAATCAGCGAGGACATAAACCCTTTTGAAGCAGGATTATCATGGCTTATAAGTTCAGATGTTGATTATATTGGAAAAAAAGCACTTGCAGATTTTAAAGCAAAGGGTGTTTTAAGAAAACAGATTTGTATTGAAATGACAGGAAGAGGAATTCCCAGGGAAAACTGTGAAGTACAGATTGATGGAGAAACAATAGGAAAAATAACAAGCGGTGCCTATTCTCCAACATTAAGAAAGGGAATAGCCCTTGCACTTATAAAAAAAGAAAAAGCTTCAATAGGGGACAGTATAGAGGTAATAATAAGGGATAAACCTGTTCAGGGAATTATTGTAAAACGACCCTTTTATAAATTTAACAGTTAAGGATTAACTTAAAAAATAAACAACTATTATTCAGGGAGGCTCACAATGGGAGACACAGAAAAAGGAACAAAGATACCAGCAGAATTAAAGTATTCCAAAGATCACGAATGGATTATGCTTAATGATGACAACACTGGTCTTTGCGGAATAACAGATCATGCTCAACACAGTCTTGGAGATATAGTATTTGTTGAATTTTTTGACAGCATTTTAAATGCTGAAATAGAAAAAAATGATACAGTTGCAATAGTTGAATCTCCCAAAGCAGCTTCTGATATATATTCACCAGTTGCTGGTACTGTTATAGATATTAACAGAGATCTGGAAGACTCACCTGAAATGATCAACAATGATCCATACGGAGAAGGATGGATTTTCAAAATAGAAATTAAAAACATGGAAGACTTTGACTCTCTCATGAGTGCAGATCAATACATGGAATTTATAAAAGCAGAGGCCTGATTATGAGCTTTATAAGCCTGACAGATGATGACAGAAAAAAAATGTTTGCTGAAATAGGGATCAGCTCTGTTGACGAATTATTCAATGATATTCCAGATTCAATAAGAATCAGTGAATTATCAGGGCTCCCATCTGCAGCTTCTGAAATTGAAATTTCCCGTATAATCGAAAACATAGAAAAAAAGAACTGCCTTTATCATGAGTCATTTATTGGATCAGGCGCTTACAATCACTATGTGCCGGCAGTTGTGGATGAAATAGCATCAAGATCAGAATTTTACACTGCCTATACCCCATACCAGCCTGAAGTTAGCCAGGGCACCCTTGCTGTTATGTTTGAGTTCCAGACAATGATGAGCAGACTCACAGGCCTTGATATAACCAATGCAAGCATGTATGATGGTGCCACAGCACTTGCAGAATCTGCTATTATGTCAGTCCGAGACAATGGCCTTAAAGATATTCTTGTAAGCAATGCCCTTAATCCATTTTACAGGGAAGTGCTTGAAACATATGCCTGGTCAGGCGGATTTAACATTAAATACATAGAGTGCAAAGATGGGGTAACAGACTTTGCAGTGCTGAAAAAAATGATGAATGAAAATACAGGAGCTGTTGTAATTCAAAGCCCTAACTTTTTTGGATGTATTGAAGACATTGATGAATTTTCAGAGTTAACCGATGGAAACAAAACAAATTTAATTGCAGTAGTAACAGAGGCAATGAGCCTTGCTCTTTTAAAGCCTCCGGGACAATGTGGAGCAGATATTGTATGTGGGGAATCCCAGAGCTTTGGAAATTACCTGAATTGCGGCGGCCCCTATGTTGGGTATATTTCTGCTAAAAACAGGTTTGCCCGTAAAATGCCAGGCCGCCTTGTTGGGAAAACAAAGGATGCTGATGGGGAAATGGCTTTTGCACTAACACTTCAAACAAGGGAACAGCATATAAGAAGAGAAAAAGCCACATCCAATATATGCACTAACCAGGGTCTTGTGGCTTTAAGAAGTGCTGTTTACCTTAGCCTTATGGGAAACAAGGTGAAGGAAATCGCTCAGCTAAATCATAGAATGGCCAGATACATGGAAAACAGACTTAAAGAAAAGGGCATAAGTAAGCTTTTCAATAAACCTTTTTTTAATGAGTTTGTCATAAAAATTCCTGATGCAGAGGAAGCATGCACCAGACTTAAAAATTCAGGGATAGTTGCAGGTATTAAAATTCAAAAATATTATCCTGAGCTTGAAGAAAGCCTGCTTGTATGTGTAACAGAAATGAATACCAAAGAGAGCATTGACAACTATGTTTCAATCATTGCCGGTTGAAATTTATGACTATTTCAAAAAGGTGAACTTATGAAACTTATATTCCAGCATAGCACCAAGGGACAAAATAAATATAAAATTCCGGATTTTGATTTTGAAGAAGAAATCCAGATACCTGACAAACTCCTTCGTCTTGATGATC
>JBBAGC010000345.1:0-3060 GCA_041655115.1 Spirochaetota bacterium
CCCTTTCACAGGATATATTTCAGCAATTGTTAAAAATCATGTTGCAGAAGTGGCTTTGCGTCTTAAAGACAGAGGAGTGATTCTTCAAATTACACCTGCTGCACTGGAGTTTCTTTCCAGAGAAGGATATGACCCTGCATTTGGAGCGCGTCCATTAAAAAGGGCAATCCAAAAGTATATACTCAACCCTCTTTCTATAAAAATACTTTCAGGAGAGCATAGTGAAGGTGCTGCAATGAAGATAGATTACAAGAATGATGAAATAATTTTTGTTGCAGGAAAAAAATAATACAGCAGGAGTAATAGTTTGTCATTCCGGCCGAAGTGATAACGTAGAGCCGGAATCTCCTGAAAAAATCAAGGTTATGAGATTCCTGCATGCGCAGGAATGACATTACCCGCAAAATTAAACTGCTACCGTCTGGTATTCTATAATGCAGTTGTATTTATAATAAACCTTACGGAATTTTCATCTATCATAAGTTTTTTTGAAATCGATTCAGGATTCCATCCCTTATTGGACAGCTCCCTCACTGTTTTCACTACTGTATCATTGAGATTTTTACCAGGCAACCCCTTAATATCGCTTCTAACCTGCTTTAAAATGGGATTATTATTATCAACAGCCTGTATAAAGTCAGAAAATTCCTTCATTTTCAAATCTGTTTCCTGATACATCTGCTGAAGCCTGCCATCTGTTAAATCAATCTCTTTTCGTATTGTATCAACCTTCTGGAACATGGCGTAGATCTGCTTGATACGTTCTTCCATGTGATCAGAAAGACCGTCAATTTCGTTTAGCTTGTCACGCACCTCTCTGATTTCACTTTCTCTTGTTTTAAGAATAAGAGTTTCCTCTTCAATCTTTTTAATGCTTCCATTGAGCTTTTCAACCCTTCTGTCCGATTTTTCAACAACCTTTTCAAAAGCCTTAATTCTACTGTCTATGCTTTGAATAATAATATCCGACCTGTTAACAGAATCAAGGTTTTTGCCTATAACATCATCATACTCACGAAGCTCTTCAATTCTTCTTTCAACAAGGGAGTAGGTTTCACCCAAAGCTTCTATGCGGGAATTGACAGCATCGATTTTTGAAAGGCTGTCCAAAAGCTTTTCAGATTTATAAAGAACAAGATCATTTGCCTCCATAAGGCCTTTAATTTCGCTTTCCATATCACCAAGCTTTTCTTTTTTAACCATGTACGCCCTGATTTCCCTATCAGCACTCTTTTTAAGATCCTTAATCTGATCTATATCAGAAACAAACTTTTCAAGTTCCCTGGACTGATCCTGGGCATCTAACAGAATACTGTTAAGTCGCACAAGGGAATCATCCACCTTTTTAACCATATTATCTGTCTTGCCAAAAATTTCATTGCTCTGCTCGTATCGAATAACCTCTGTACGAATATCCTCAATCCTCTTTTCAAGATCAGCAAAATTCCTTTGCAGAAGATCAGCCTGCTCTTCGGTTTTTCTGCTAACCTGTAGCTCTTCGTCCTTTATTCTACCCATCAGGGTATTAAGCCTTAATTCAATGGACTGGTATTCTGAATCAATACTATCAAGCTTCTCCTCTGCTGTATCCACAATCCTGTTTTCAAGCACAATAAATCTGTCCTCAAACTCCTCAATCCTCTTTCGTATGGATTCAGCTTCTTTTCGTGCTGCCTGAACAATTTCATCCTTTTTTGACACAGCGTGAATACTCAGATTATCAAGCTCGGTGCGCACCTTTTCAACTTCTCTTTCAAAGGACTGTATAAGCTTTGATCTGGACTCCTCAACATTGATCTCAACATTTTTAAGCTTCTGGGTAAGCTTGTCTGTATCGCTATCTATGGAAGATTTAAGATCCTTTGATTTTTTTTGAAATTCATCAAAAAAATTATTTTCCATCAATGAAAACGTGTCCTGAAGCTTGGATATGCGCAAATCAAGATCCTCGGCCTTTTCTACTGTTTTAATAAGCGGGGCTATTTTTAATCTGAAATTATTGTGAAGCATTTCCCCTGACTCTGCCATTTTCGACTCAATCTCAACAACGCTCTTTGAAAAATCTTCGGAAAGCTGAAAAATCCTTTCCCTTGAACCAGCGGAAAGCTCATTCTCCTTTCTTTCCAGATCAGTTTTAAGATTTTCAGCGTGCATGTAAAATTCCTCTGAAATCTCCCTGGATCTTTCACGCAGCTTTTCTTCAAATATGTGAGTAAGCCCGGGAATATCAGCTTTCATATTTGCAATGCTTTCACTCACCATGGATATTTTTTTAGTCATATCCCCAAAGTTTTCCTTTGCAGAGGCTATAAACTGTATCTGCTTATTAACATCCCTTGCAGCACTGGAAATTGTTTTTAAATCATCATCCACTTTTTTCAAATTTGTTCTTTCAATATCAAGCCCTTTAAGCCTTGTTTCAATTTCAACCATGGATTCGGACATGTTTTTAACAAGGGCAGCTGACTTTTTAATGAGTATATCCATTTCAATTGTGGCGTCCTGAAACTTGCGGCTTTCTTTTTCCGTAAGTTTTTTAAAATCATTAAAAATTCGTGATGAATATCTCCGGAGCTTGGCCATTTTGACATTTGTTCTGTCAAGTCTCCTGAAAAGAATCATCATAATAACACAGGCGCCAAAAGTAATAGCGTTTAATATCATTGCAGAGCTCCGGAAGTTTGGACTAAAAAATATAAAATAATATGACATAATATCTTACTACAGGCACTAATTATGTCAATACTTATTTTATGTCTCATAAGACTTTGTGACCTATATTGCCCAGGTTTTTGCAGATGAGATCCAGGTTATTCTTGACACAAGTTGAAAGATAATCTGATCATTTAAATAATCAGAATTTTATGTAAAGAGGAAGGTTTTGTTGTTATTGATAACAACAAAACCATAAAATCCATGGTAAAATCTCTATATGAAGCAGCCCAAATATTAGACCTGGGTAAAAATGCATCCCTTGTTGAAATCAACAGCCAGTATAAAGCATTGCTCTTTAAATGGCACCCTGATCATTGCAAAGAAAATCCCGATAAATGCAAAGAT
>JBBAGC010000346.1:0-3060 GCA_041655115.1 Spirochaetota bacterium
TTGCAAAAGGGGATAAATGCTGATTTTGCTATTTCCATTGATCCCCAGCCCCGTATTTTTGAGCATTTTTTGGGGCAGATGAAGGGGAATATCTCTTTTATTTTTTCTATTGTTTCTCCTCCTGAATTACTCAGGAGATATGGCGGATATATTTCACTTAACAGCCATCCCCTTGCTCAGGTGATTGATGAGATATATCCGGGTGTTGCTGGTTCTGTTGATTCAGGCACTGGCTCTGTTGCAGGGGATGCTCTTAACTTTGCTAATTATGCTGGTTTTTCCAGAATAGCAATTATGGGTTTTGATTTTTCTTTTTCTTTAAATACTATTTATGCCAGGGGAACAGCTTACCAGAAAAGGTATTCAGGGATATTTAATAACAGGTTTCGTACTCCTGAAACATTTAATGCTGATTATATTTTTAAATCAAGCAAGGCTTTTATGTACAATGGGGAATATACAAGGAAGTCTTTTATAGGGTACAGGGATTCTCTGGAGCAGTTTATTCTTAGGAATAATCTCACATCTCTTTATTCAATTAATTCAAGGGCTCTTCCTGTTCAGGGGATTGATGAAATATCTGTTGAGGAATTTGTTTCTAAACTGGGAAATTCCAGGCCTGATAAAAGGGATGTTTTACATGAAAATAAAGAAGCTTACCTTGATTCTGTTATAGACACAAAAAAGGTTAAGGAAGCTATGAAAGGTGAATCAGCTTTTGAAATATTAAAGGCTTCATATGGGAAAGATCCAGGACAGGATGAATTAAGGAAATTTTACTCTATGCTTAAAAACAGGGCATAACAGGGGGAATAATGCGCATAGGTGTTACTGGTATTTTTGCATCTGGAAAAGGTACAGTCTGTGCCATGTTTGGAGAACTTGGTGCAGAAGTAATTGATACGGATTTACTTGCAAGGGAGATTATGGAACCAGGGAGTGTGGTTATCTCGCAAATAGAATCAGTATTCGGGCAGCAGTTTATTGATAAGGACGGTTCTTTGAAAAGGCGCAAATTGGCTAACCATGTTTTTAAAGATGAAGCTTTGGTTGAAAAGCTGAATGCTATTACCCATCCAGCCATACTTGATTTGGTTATAGAGCGTTCCAGTGGAAGCGGAATTTATATGGTAAACACACCCCTTCTTTTTGAAGCAGGGTTTGATAAGTATATGGATTATAACATAGTTGTTGCTGCTTTTTCGGATCAGGTTATTGAAAGGGGTATTAAAAGAGATAATATAAGCAGTGAAGAGATTAAAGAAAGGCTGAATCATCAAATTCCGCTAAATGAAAAAAAGAAACTTGCCGATTATATAGTTGATAATTCAGGTTCTTTTGAACAAACTAAAAGGCAGGTTACAGATTTATGGAAAATTTTCAGCCAAAACCAACAGGGGTAAAGGAGAAAAACCTATATGTAGTGCATCTTGATACTCCAAGAATAGTTATACTTGCTTCAATTATAATTGGTATTGTAACAGCATCCTTTTTGTTGGGAATGACTTTAATGAAGGATGACAAGCCTGCAAGGGGTGGTTTTGCTTTTAATGACTATAACCTTGATGATAAAAACGGGATTGATATTTTTAACAGAGAAGTGCCACCTTTATCTGATTTTGCTATAAATGATGGGAAAGAAGGGAGTGATTTACCTGGAACAGGTTTGCAGGAAAGTCCGCTGAATTTTAAAGAGGATTCCACTGCTTTGGATATAGGCAGAAGTGCTATTATTGCAGATACAAAAACAGATAATTCAGATATATTAACTGGTGAGAATATTAAAGAAATTATTCCTCCTGTAAAAAAAGAGACTAAGCCTGTACAAAAAATTGCAAAAAAAACAAAAGTTGAGACAAAGAAAACACAAAAGCCTGCTAAAGCAATAGCAAAAAACAGCACTGCTATTAACACTACCAGCCAGGTTAAAGAGGTTTCCCGGGATATAGACAGGAGAAAAGAGGTTGATGGATTTTCCATACAG
Source organism: Spirochaetota bacterium (assembly GCA_041655115.1). GTDB lineage: Bacteria > Spirochaetota > UBA4802 > UBA4802 > UBA5550 > JBBAGC01. The sequence goes on from JBBAGC010000346.1 coordinate 1,985, forward strand.
GTGGCTTCCTATGATGTATTGTCAAGAGCAGAGCAGGAAAAGCATCTGTTAAAATCAAAACGCTTTGACGCATATGTTGACACTACAGTTGTTAATGGGAAAAATTATTACAGGGTGAGAATAGGGCCACTTGCTTCAAAAGATAAGGCTTTTAGTCTGCTTCAGGAAATACAGAGTGATAATAGATATGCAGGCAGCTATCTTGTAAAGAATTAGAAGTTTCTGGTTTTTCTAAATTAAATAGATTTAAAAAAACGGCTCATTGCCGTTTTTTTATTTGTAGAATATAATGAAAAAGGAAGTTTTAGCGAGTATCTTCTTTTAAGAGCATTTCTTCAAGCTCATCAGCCTTTGCTGCAATGTAGATTAAGGATTTGATAAAGCGCACAGGGTCAAGCTCGTCAAGAAGGATTGAATTGTACATTACAAGGGTTTGATCTCTTAAAGCAAGGGCTCCATAATCAAAGGTATTGTTAAGGATCAGGCAGTATTTATAAAGGTCAGGCATGTCAGTTTTAATGTCTAAAATTTCAGAGTGGTAATTTATCACTCTGTCGCCAGATTCATCCCTGCGAAGAGTTACCATGATTTCCTGGGATCTGTCATTATCAAATTCAACTGTTGCTGTGTATTGCCCTTCATCATCTTTATGAAATGGTATTTTAAGTTCACTTGCTATTGCTGATATAAATCCATCAAATATTTCCATTTAATTAACCTTTAATATACAAAATAAATACATTTTCCAATGACCTTTGTCAGTCATGAATTTATTAGTTTAAAAGAAAGTCTTTTAAAAGTCAAGTTTGAATTAATTTCCAATTAATGAAAAATCATATAATCAAAAGGAAGCATTTTTTTAATGATGCATAAAGGACGGGATTATTTTTGGTGTTTCAGGAGTAAAAGGAAAAAGTTTGTAAATGATGAATTTTTAGCAGAATAAATTTATTCACTGCTCCTAAATATATAGGGAGCAGTGAATGTAATTATGGATTAAATCATTTTTCTAAGACGTTCAACTCTTTCTTCAATTGAAGGGTGGGTTGCCCAGAGAGATGCTCTTTTTCTGGAAT
>JBBAGC010000347.1:0-3058 GCA_041655115.1 Spirochaetota bacterium
GACTCAATTGCCTTGTTAACCAGCTTTGCTCCCTGATCAAATATCCTACCAGCTCCAAGTGCATTGTGCCCCACCTCAGAATTGCCCATATCAGTATCATCAGGAAGGCCAACTGCTTTGCCATGAGCCTTGAGAGTTGTAAAAGGAGCTGTTTGCATAAGCCTGTCAAGATTGGGCGTTCTTGAAAGGAAAAAAGCATTCCCTTCATTTTCTGTACCAAGGCCAACACCATCCATTATTACAAGCACAAGAGGCCCTTTGCGTTTTATTATATTATTTTTATTCAAGCTTTTCATAACAATTCCCCTGAATTTGACCCTGAAATTTCTGCTAATTCATATTTACTGAACCATAGTAGAATATAATTAATTTTTATATTATTTTCAAGCAGATAAAATATTAAGTGAGAATAATAAAAACCGGGATACAAATTATTTAAAAGCAAAACTGAAATTTCACAAATTTGTTGACATTTTAAAAAAATTTCACAGTATTTATTTATGGATAAAATCCCAGATAGTATAAAATCTTTAATTAATCGCTATATGGCAGCACTTGCAAAAAGCGGGATAGATATAGACACTGCCTTTCTATTTGGAAGTTATTCCAGAGGAACGTTCAACGAATTTAGTGATATTGATATAGCACTAGTTTCTAAATCCTTTAGTGGAAATAGAATAAAAGACAGGGATAAAATCCGCAAGCATACTCTTTCCATCTCTTCCATGATTGAAGTAATACCTTTCAGTGTTGATGATTTTAATGAATTAAATCCTTTTGCCAAAGAGATAATAAAAACCGGGATACAAATTATTTAACAGCAAACTGAAATTTCTATCCTAATAAAAATTCATCCAAACCGGAAAGTTCAATTACTCGCAGTATGGTATCATTGTAGTTTAATAACTTGAGAGTTCTGCCCTCCTGGGACAATTTTCTTCTGAACCGAATTAAAGCAGCCAGAGTAAGGGAATCAATAAGCTGAAGAGACTCCATATCCACAACAATATCCCTTGAATCGCTTTTAATAAACTCATTAATGCTTGATTCAAAAAGACTTAAATATTGCGATATATCATCTTTTGGCGTATATACCCTTTCATTTGCTGATTCAACAATTTCAAACATTTTGTACCTGCTTAATATTTACATAAAAAAATGTTCTAAAAATAATAGATATTAATTTATAAAGCCTATATTGCTAAAATAAACAAGCGAAACAGTCAAGACAAAATAAACCGCAACAATTTGTATAAAATAAAAAATTTTTTATATTGACAAATATTGTAATAAAATTTGAATTAACCATTCAATTAAATCAAACGATTAAATCCGGAAAAGAACAAAAAATGATAAAAAGTACAAAAGACAGCACTGAGACAAAAGAAAAAATACTTGCTGCTGCAAAAAATGTTTTTGCTGAAAAAGGATTCAGCGGAGCACGAATGAGTGCTATTGCAGAAATTGCACAGGTAAACCAGGCTCTTATACACTATCACTTTAGCAACAAAAAGACGCTATACAAAACCCTTTTTCACAGAATTATGGGTGATGACAGTGAAAAAATGATGCGCCTTATAATTGAAGAGATAAAATCCTGGAACGAAACACCTCCCATAGAGCTTTGTGCCATACTATATCTTTTAATTTCCATACATACAGAAACTCACGATAATGAAATACATAAAATAATAAACAGGGAAGTTGCAGATGGCAAAGGGATTTTATACGAGCTTTTAAGAGAATATTTTATTCCCACTATAAAAAAAATAGAAAATATTATAAAACGGGGAATTAATGAAGGGTTCTTTGAAACTACCAATCCTCTTCTTTTTGTATTAAATATGATTTTTTTCACTGCAGATTATACCCATGCAGAAGAACTTTTTAAAAAAACAAATCTCTATGATAAATTATATGTAAATCAAAAAGAAACACTCTACTTCTTTATGAAGGAACAAATCTTTAAGGGTCTTAAACCTGACAATAAAAAAATTACCATCCCCTCTTTAAACAAGCATCAGACTGAAAGAATGGATTACCTTATAGAAAAAATAAAAAACAAACAAATTGCAGTTATATAATAAAAATCGGAGAATCTTTAATGAAGAAAACACTACGCTTTTTAATAGCCTTAACTATCATTTTTGCAACCTTAACAGGCTTTGCCCAATCAGGGGCAGATGTGAACAGCTCAATAAAGCCAATTGAAGTTATGCTGGGAGATGAGCCAGCCATAATAATAGGTGGTCACACAGTGACCCTTGCACAGGCCATAAAAATTGCCATTGACCAAAACCAGGATATACTCATGGGGAAATATGATGTGGCAATGACAGACTCAGATGCTGAAAGATACAAAACAAAATACTCGCCCTATTTAAGCGCAGAGGCTGGATTAGGGGCATACAAGTACCCGGGAATGACCCAACAAACAACAGGAGAAAAAAAGAGATCAGCTGATTTTTCCGCTTCAATTGCCAAAATGTTTTCAAGCGGTACAACAGTTGCTGCTGGAATACAAAAAACATACAGCAATACAAAATGGAACACCCCGGGCATTCCCAAAAAAAGCTATAACCCTGTTATTTTTGCCACTGTACAGCAGGAGCTTTTAAAAAACGGATTTGGCTATACTGACAGAAAAGAACAGCAGCTTCTTGACAATGCAGCTATTATGCAAAGAGATGCAATTATTTACAACCTGTCACTGGTTGTTGTTGGAGTAATCGTAGATTACTGGGACGTTATAGTAAACAAAACACAGATGGATAATGCCCGGCTTATGCTCCAGGAAACCAGAAGAGTAAGAGATATTATTTCCGCAAACGTGCGCCTTGGACTTGCTGAAAGGTTTGAGCTTAATCTATGGAATTCCCTTGTTGCATCCTCAGAAGCAATGCTTTCCAATTCTGAACAGGAGCACAGGGACTCTTTGCGCAAGTTTATGAGGCTCGTTAATCTTGATGAAACCATAACAATGCAGGAAAAAGCTGTATTTTCAGCTACACTCCCGGAAATAAATGAAGAGGAAGCCCTTAAAACAGCCTATGAAAAA
>JBBAGC010000348.1:0-3057 GCA_041655115.1 Spirochaetota bacterium
TGATTCATAATCAGGGTGTTTATCGCATATAACAATATCAGGATTAAGGGAATAGTACTCAATCATCTCATCAGCTGTTTTAATAAAATGATTAAATGTTTCAGGACTGCTCAAATCACCAACATGATTCCCTGTGATCAAATTAGAACCTGATATAATGGTAATATTATTTTTCAGCTCAGCACCAAAAGCCATGATTTCAAGATTTTGAGGATTATCAATTTTTATCGGGAATGGAATTCTGCCACGTCCCATTCGCAGAGACATTTCCATATCCCTATGGAAAAATGATATGCTGTCATCTGCCCGTTTTAATATTTCCTTGTTATGGGTAATAAAAAAATCCACAACATCTGAAAGTTCTTTAATCGCTTCTGAATCATCAATTATTAAAGGATCGCCTGAAACATTGGCACTTGTCATTACAAGGGGAATAGCCGCTTTTTCAAGTATAAGCTCATGAAGGGGAGTGTATGGAATCATCACTCCTAAAAAAGCATTAAAGGGAGCCACAGCAGATGAAATATCCCTGCCCTCCTTTGCTCCACAAATAACAATTGGAGAGACCCTGCTTCTTAAAAGCGCCTCCTCTGATAAAGACATATTTACATATTCCTTTGCTTTTTCCACAGATGAAAACATTACAGCAAAGGGTTTTGAGGGCCTCTTTTTTCTTTTACGAAGCTTTATCACAGCCTCATCACTAACAGCAGAACAGATAATATTATATCCACCAAGCCCCTTTGCTGCAACAATGGAGTTGTTCCTGAGCGCTTCAATAGCTTCATCAAGCCCCTTTAGAAAAGGACCACATATAGGACATGAAAACCCCTCTATATGAAATCTGCGATTTAAAGGATCATTGTATTCTTTCATGCAATCTGCACAAAAAGGGAAATATTTCATGGATGTATTGCCCCTGTCATAGGGCATGTTTTCCATATAGGTGTACCTGGGTCCGCACACACCGCATGTGATAAATGGGTACTTATATCTGCGGTTTTTGGAATCATTAAATTCTTTTCTGCAATCTTCGCACATTGCAATATCTGGGGGAATGCTTAAACGGCTTGGGCCATAGTCCCTGCTTTCAATAATTAAAAATGATTTTTCTTTTCCTGCAGGAGTCATGTCCTCATAAATAAAGCTGTTTACTACAGCATTAACAGGGATAAGATTATAAAATTCATTTATAAATATATCAACAGATGATTCTGTTCCTTCAATCTCTATTTCAAGGGAATCCCTGGTATTTAAAACAGTTCCTGTAAGGTTTAAAAGATCTGCCTTGCGGGCAATAGCAGGACGAAAACCCACGCCCTGAACAATGCCCTGCACTATAATTTTTTTTCTTTTTATGATCATAATTAACATATTTAACATTGCTATTTTTAAGTCAATTATCTATAAAAAACGCTATTAATATTTTTTAATGGTTTTTATTAAAAACTTGCAATAATAAAACAACACCTGCAATAATACACATTTAATAGATAAATTATGAAAAATAAAAAAATTGCAATACTTGGCATAGGAAACAGGCTCAGGGGAGATGATGCTGTAGGAAGCATTATTGCTGAAAACCTTGCATCCAGAGGCATGACTTCATTTGACAGCTCCACTGTTCCGGAAAACTTTACAGGAGCCCTGCGCAAAGCAGCACCAAATACACTTATAATTGTAGATGCCTGCAGCATGGATATAAAACCAGGTGAGTTCAGAAAAATTCCTATTCATAAATTTGAAAGCAACAATTCCTTTAACTCACACTCTCCAGAAATAGTTGAGCTAATCAACTATCTCCATGAATTTATTCCGGAAATATTATTCATAGGAATTGAACCATATTCTATGGAATTAAGTGACAGATTAAGCCAGGAAGTAAAAAGCGGAATGAAAACACTTGAAGAAATAATTTTTTCGAAAAACTTTGATTCTATCAAAACAGCAGAATAAAGAATTCAAGAGTCCTTTTCAGGAGGATTTGAGGATTCCTTTATCTCATGAATTTTTCTCTCCTCTATTCCTATTACCTGAGAATCACCGTATTTATCATAATTAGCATTCATAAAAGTCTTTTCCATGGTTATAACATTCACAGGGCATATATTAACACACTCCTGACAGGAGGTACATCTGCCCAGGAAAAAAACAACACGCTTGGTTTTCCTCTCCTTTGCAATTACAGGGTAATCCTCAATTGCCTTTGCAGGACAAATTCTCACACACATCATACAGCCTGTGCAATTTTCATAATCATAGGCAAGTGTACCCCTGAAATGCTCAGGAACTGGCACTGGTGCAATAATATCACCCTTTGCAAGAAAATCAACTATTGAATCAGGAACATATTTTGCAGGAAATACATTTGTGACCTTTTTTGTAAAAAGCTGCTCAATTATTTTTGATAAGGTTGAAACCATAAATATCTCCCTGCTACATTGTTAAAATTGATGGATCAAGATAAATCAAAAGAAAACCACTTAAACTGATTATACTCAAAATATAAATAAAAACATGTGAAATCTGAGAAATTTTAAACCGAGCCATGGAAACCCTTATTAAAGATATGGAAAATGTATAAACAATAAAGGTCTTAAACAGAAAAAAAACAATATCAACAATAAGAGTAATATCAACTCCTAATGGCACAACCCTGTAACCAGTAAGAGCAGTAAAGGAATGGGGGAAAAAAAGCACAACAGCAAGAGACACAACAGCTATTGCCTTTACAGATTCACCAAGTTGAAAAAAAGCTAAATGCTTTCCCGAATACTCAGAAAGAAGACCTTCTGCAATTTCAGATTCAGCCTCTGATTGATCAAAGGGAATCTTTGCAACTTCTGCAGGTATAATAATCATGAATGTAAATACAAGGAGCATACCCCCCATAATACCCAGAGGTCCCATTCCGCTCCAGAAAGGATGGGATGCAACTGTGCCAATAGCAAAGGGTTCATATCCAGGTGCAAGAAAATTCATCTTCCAGGCAATAGTTACAATGGCAATTGCAATAGGAAGTTCAGTTGCAATAAGTATAACCATCTTCCTTTGAGC
>JBBAGC010000349.1:0-3042 GCA_041655115.1 Spirochaetota bacterium
ATTAGGTAAAATGTCTATCAGTTGTTTTCTACTCTAAAATATATTCGTTTCCACATATATTTACCATTTTTATAAAATGATGTAATATAAAAATCTTCATCAGTAGCTTTTTCAATAACATTAAGACCAATGTGATTTGAGCTGTCAGCAAGTTTAAGGTTGTTATTGTGATCAAGAATAAGTTTTACATGATTATTAGTGAGCAATTCATCTTTTTTTACCACAGCTTCTGTAATTGAATCATAGTGTTCAGGATTAGTATAGTCAAAATTTTTTATTTTGTCAAGATAAGCATAGTAATCAAAAAAATCACCAAATTCCTCTATGGAAGCTGAAAAGAAATCTTTGCATGGGTAAACTGTTACATTGAAATATCCTGCTGCTTTTTTATTTTCATGAATTTTATGTACAATTTGCCTTAGCATGGAAAACTGGGTGTTAACAACAAGTTCATTCATGATAAAGCGTATCATTTTACTTTTTGTCCATGGAAAAGAGCTGCATATTCTTTGAATTTCTTTATCAAAGATTTTATAGTGTATTTCACCAAGTCCCAGAACATATATGTATGGTTCCTTTATGGTCTTGTCAGGGTAATAACTTCCAATATTCCGAATTTTGCAGGGTTGACTGTTAATACGCACTCTGTGCTTTAAAGGGATTAGTTCATTAATGTTTTCTTCATTGAGGTTGTTTAAAATATTTTTTTTATTATTTGCAAGCATTATATTTCCCGGAAATTTATTTTATCTTATAATAATAAACTATTTATAACTATTCTAAAAAAAAGTCAACAAATTACGGTATAATGATAGGGGTAATTATTAAAGATGGATTTTTTTTAATTTGATTTTTGAAAAGAAAATTTTAAGTTTTATAAACCCTCTTAATTATAACACAAATTTTAAAGAATTAATAACAAGGAGAACCTGTTGTAAAAACACAGAGCTGTTTTTTAGCAAAACAGCTCTGTGTTTTAAAATATTAGCCCTGAGTAAACATAAATATAGGAGCTTTTCCTTCTTTTACATTTTCAGGTTTGTATGCATAATAATGTGGATCTTCATTTTCCATCTTGTCAACAATGTGTTTATAGGTTCTTCTTTTCATTTCTGCAAGAGTGTTTCTTGACTTGTTAAAGGTTTTGGCAAATGCAATAGCTTCTTTCATGGTTTCATCAATATCTGCGCAGGCTTTAAGAATTACATTGTGCTCTTCAAGAAGTTTTGCTCCAACTTTTTCACCAGACCATTTCATCTTTATAAAAAGATGATAAGGCATAATTCGCTTCATCCATTCTATCATTGAAGGTGAGAACTGTATTCCCAAATCAACTTCAGGTAAGCAGAAATAACCTCTGTCTGCTCTCATGAATCTGAAATCGCATGCACCAGCAAGCATAGCACCATTGCCAAAAGCGTGTCCGGTAATAGCTGCAATAGTAGGAACAGGAGACATTAACATTGCTTTAAAAACTTCACCGTTTCGGGTAAGCCATTTGCTTATTTCATCATAGTTGTTATCCTGCTGCATTTTCATCATCCAGCCAAGATCTACTCCAAGGCTAAAATTTTTGGGATCACTTGATGTTAATACTATTGCTTTAATTTCTGTATCTTCCAGTACTTCATTGTAAGTTGAAAGCATTGTTTCTGTCCATTCAGGATTGTGTCTGTTTTCACCATTATTCAATACAATAATAGCAACGGTTTCATCTTTTTTCCATTCAACTATGGCCATAACTCCTCCTTTTAATTGAGCATTTTTTTATTTTAATTTAGCATCCAGAATCTTCTGTGCTGTTTTTGTTTCCTTTTCAAATTGTTCGTTTTTCACTCATCTTTAAAATAATAACAAAATATAAATTCCTAAAACCTGAGTAATTTTAGTTTTTATCTAATCCTTCAATATAGTTTTATTGCAGGAAAATGGAACAATGTTCTTTTTATTAATACATTTCTTTTGGAGGTAAATGTCAAGTTTTTTTATTAAATTAGTTGCATATACAATCAGGGGGAAGAGTTACCTCAATACGCTGATATTCGGTTACTCAACGACCAGGATGAATGTAAGCTCGTCGAGTGTTCCGAGCGAAGCGAGAAATGTATCGAGACGACCACAGGAAGACATGGTAATATCTTGACAATTAAAAATGATGTTGTACGTTGTAAAAAATATTCTTAGTTGAGTTAATTTTAGTGATTAATATGTTTAGAAATGAAAGATGAAATAAAAATTTTTGATCAGAAAAAAGTTCGAACTATTTGGGATGCTGAACTGGAAAAGTGGTACTTTTCTGTGGTTGATGTAATTGCAGTGCTGACAGGTAGCATTGATCCAACTGCTTATTGGCGCAAGTTAAAGCAACGGTTAAAAGCAGAAGGCAATGAAACCGTGACAAATTGTCACGGTTTGAAGATGAAAGCTTCAGATGGAAAGATGCGAGTGACCGATGTTCTTGATACCGAGCAGCTTTTCCGCCTAATTCAATCCATACCTTCGCCTAAAGCAGAACCTTTTAAATTATGGCTTGCTGAAATCGCCAAAGAACGCATTGATGAAATGCAGGATCCAGAGCTGACTATAGATCGGGCATTATATGATTATAAGCGTTTGGGTTATTCAGATAACTGGATAAATCAACGCTTAAAAAGCATTGAAATCAGAAAAGAACTCACTGATGAATGGAAAAAGCGGGGCTTGCAGGAAGGTGTTCAGTTCGCCACTTTAACAGATGTAATTTATAAGGCTTGGGCTGATAAAACAGCTAAAGAATACAAGCAATTTAAAGGATTAAGAAAAGAGAATCTGCGCGACAATATGACAAATAAAGAACTCGTATTAAATATGCTTGCAGAGCTTTCAGTTAAAGAAATTTCAGTAGTCAATAATCCTGAAAATTTTTCTGAACATATAACAGTTGCAAAACAGGGTGGAAATATAGCAAAAAATGCCCGTTTGGAATTAGAAGAAAAAACAGGAAAAAAAGTAATTTCTCCTCTTAAGGCAAATGATATGCTTTTACTTGATGAAAGTCATAAT
>JBBAGC010000350.1:0-3040 GCA_041655115.1 Spirochaetota bacterium
TTGGCATCATCCGGAGTGTTGATTAAAAAAAGGTCATTGTGATCTTTTGTTGAGTAAAATTCCCCCTGATTGATAAAAAATTTTTCATCCTCTATGTAGTGCTGCTGAATAAATATATTTGATTGAATTTGTAGAATTTTTTTATCATCAATTGTTTCCGGATTGATTATAATATCTGATTCTATCTGTTTTAGATACTTTGCAATTTTTTTTTCGTAAAAATTTATGCAGTCATCAGGCATCTGGATATAAATTTTTTTTATTCCTTCTCGCGAAAAAAGTATGGCATTCCTTTCAAGTGTGTAAAGGCCGCAGAGTTTTTGTCTAAGTGATTCTAAATTCCTAACTTTTAACAAAACTGTATCAAATATCATATTCACTCCAGTTAACAGTAAATTCTTTGCAATAGTTTGATTTTATATATATAACTTATATTGACTTTATCCATTTATTAGAGTCTATTAAATTCATTCAATTAAAATACTGTGTTATTTATTTTTTTTATAATGCTCCGGGGTTTGATTATATTATCAATATATTATTCCGGGGGTTCTTCTTTTAAAGCTCTAAAGGCTTCTATTCTTATTTCGCTTTCATAGTGAGTAAGAAGAGTAATTAGTCTGTCCCTGGTGTTGTAATCAAGCCTGTATCCTTTAATTGCAGATAAAGCAGCCTTTAAAATGGAATGGCTGCTTTGTGTATCATTGATGATTTTTGTAATGTCCGGATAAAAAAGTTCATTTTTTAATTCCAGATTTTGCAGTGTAGCAAGCCTTACTGATATTACAGGGTCATTGAGCCCATCTTTAATCAGCAATATGTTTCTTATTTGGGATTCAGGGTTGTTTATTTTGAGCAATCCAACTATTGCAGCTTCTCTTATTAGCCAGTCGCTGCTTTTAAAGCTTTCTATAAAAAGTTCCTCATTTTCTTTTATTCTGTAATCAGCAAGTGCCTGAATTGCATGCCATCTCACATTAGCCTTGGGATCTTCCCTGGCCATGATTCTTAAGCGTTCAAGTGCAGCCGGGTCTGGCATCAGGTGAAGGCCGTTTATTGCTTTAATCCGTACAGCAGAGTGTCTGTCTTCACTCGCTTTTAGGAAAAACAGAAGAATGTTTCTTGAATAAAAGGAGTTTTTATAATAGTAAAGATCTATAACAGCTTTTTCCCGTTCCTCCCAATTGTCTGATGAATATAAATTTACAGAGGCGGTAAATTTGTTTTTTATTGCATCATTATTACCAGGGTCTAAAGCTGATTTGCCACAGGAAATATAAACAAGTGATAAAAAAATTAGAAGAAAATAAAAAAATAATCTATAATTTAATAGCATAATCCTGATCAATTCCGATTTCTGAATATCCAGTCTATTATGCTGTTATCCTGATTTTGTTTAACAATCTGCTCCCCTTTTTGTGAAAGCTGATTTTTTGAAAGCCAGGAGCCTCGTAAAAGCAGAGGAACTTTTTTTGGATAAGATGGTGGAGATTCATTCTTAATAAAGGATTCTTCACCTTCTTTAAGAATTACAGCTTTTTTAATAAAGGGGGCTGAACTTGCAATCCCTGCCTTGTTTTTGTAAACCATTGTACCTGTTTCCTCAGTACCTGCCAATATAAAGATTGAGGCATTTACAGTTTTTATTATTGCAGATGGAGTTTCAAATATAAGTGATGTATCAAGAAAGCTGCTGTTTTGGCTAATAATGAATGTTCCATATTGAGCTTTTATTGAAGCAGGCAGATCCTGTTCTTTAATGCGGATGCTGTTTATTGTGAAACTTGCCATACCTTTTATTTCAATTCCTGTTCCATCGTATAGTAAAATCTTTGTGCAGGATCCTTTGGCACAGAGAATGTTGTCACCTGGGTAAATGTATTTATTATTTCTGGTGTAATCCTTATTTTTGTATTCGTTATTAGTAATAATAATTTTATGACTGGTTTGGCTAACCTCACCTATTATGCTGTGAGCATATAAAGGTACATGGAACAAAATTATTATTAAAATGTATTTTAACATTTTTGTATAAACTCACCTGTAAATAGATTTATACTGTATAGAAAATTTAATAGTTCTGTAAATATACCCTCTTGTTTCAGCAAAGGGAGTAAATTCAGCAAAATAATCCATGTTTTGTGATTTAAAGCGTTCAATCCAGTTATTGACATTCCCCGGACCTGCATTATAACCGGAAACTATATATTCTATTTTTCCTTTATACATTTTGCTAAGCCAGGATATATAGTTTGTACCAAATTTTATTGAAGTACAAGGGTCTTTAAGATCATAGCCTGTAATTCTTAGCTGCTTTGCAATACCTGCAGCTGTAGAAGGCATTAGCTGCATCAGTCCCATAGCTCCAACTGGTGATACTGCTTCAGGGATGTAATTTGATTCAGCTTTGATCATGCTATATATGATAAACTCCGGGATTTTATATGCAATACTTTCTTTTTGAACGCACTCCTTAAATGATTTTGGATAGATTATTTCAGCCAATTTTTTTGGCATCAATGCTGTGTTTTCCTTAATATTCAGAAGGTTAAGAAGTCTGAATCCATAATGGGTGCTGTAATTATAATGTCCGTATTTTGAGGAAAATAGAGCCATGGCAAGAGCAATGTCAATAGCAGCGTCTTCATCATTTTCAGGAATTGATTTTAATTCTCTATTTACTGCTGATATGTTTCCTGTTTTAAAATATTTTTCAAGTCCAATTATCTTATTTTTATAAGTGCTTTTTAAATCAGAGGAATAAATGCGATTGTAGAGGTTTTTATATGGCTCTGTGATGTTTTTGTCAAAATCATTTATACGCTTTTCCCAATCTTTGTTGTAGCCTTCTTTTATAAAAAGGCAGGTATGAAAGAGAAGCATTCTTTTTGAATTTTTTTCCTTTTTTGCAGCATTATACCTGTTTTTAAGATTGTCTATATCTGATTCTTCATCAAGGAGTTTTAAAGTATAGGCAGATTCAGGATTATAAAAACAAAGCTCCTCTAATAGCTGGTTTTTTCTTTCTGTATCAGGAAAT
>JBBAGC010000351.1:0-3039 GCA_041655115.1 Spirochaetota bacterium
TGTTCTTGAGGAAGTGCCAGCACCGGGTTCTGAAAACCCCCTGCAGGATGATGTGAGCAGAACTTTAAGCAATGATGAGAAAACATATGATGAGAGTTATTCGCAGATAGGGGTCAGAGCCGGAGATGACAAGCAGAGGCATTATATAGAAAATACAATAGCTGTAAAAGAAAGCCTTACAGATCATCTTTTGTGGCAGGCAAAAATGACTGCACCAGCTATGGCAGATTATTCTGTTTATGAAGAAATTATTACATCATTAACAGCTGAAGGTTTTTTAAATCCGGATTTAATTGACAGGAACAACATTGAAGATAAAAAAATTAAATCCATTGTAAAAAATATCCAGTCCTTTGATCCTGTTGGCTGTGCTTCATCCGGCATAAGGGAGTCTCTTTTAATTCAATCTCGCTACTATTATCCGGAAGATGAAATATTGCACAGGATGATTAAATTTAATTTTGATGAACTGGAAAGACTTGATTATACTGCCATATCCAGAAATCTGGATATTAATCTGGCAGATGTAATAGAGAAAAGCAGATTGCTTCAAAACCTGAATCCCTTTCCCGGATTTGGTTTTTTTACAGGTGAAGTGAAATACCTGGTTCCTGACCTTGATGTAAGGGTTTTTAATGAAGAAATAGTAGTTACTTTGAATGATGACTGGATTTCAGGAGTTAGAATAAGCTCGTATTATGAGAATCTTTTAAAACAAAAAAAAGCTGATATAGAGCACCAAAGCTATTTAAGTGAAAAAATCAACAATGCCAGGTCATTAATCAAAAATATTTCAACAAGGCGTGAAACAATTTACAATGTTGTGAAGTCTATAATGTTATATCAGCAGGATTTTTTAAAAAAAGGATCAGGGCATTTGAGATATTTGACACATCATGATGTTGCTGCTGATGTGGGAGTGCATGAGTCAACAGTAAGCAGAGTAGCAAGCAACAAGGCTGTTCAAACTCAATGGGGAGTATTTGAGCTTAAGTATTTTTTTGTGTCAAAACTTAAAGGTCAGTCTAATGAAGGGGATGAGGAACAGTCATCAGACAGGGTAAAAAGCCTGATGCAGCTTATAATAGGAAGTGAAAATCCGGAAAAGCCTTATAGTGATAAGGATATAGCAGAACACATGAAAGAAAGCGGGATTGTTGTAGCACGCAGAACTGTGGCGAAGTACAGGGAGTTTTTAAACATCCCTTCTTCAAATAAAAGAAAAAAAATAAATATGATTAAGCAACAGGAGATCCTATGAAAGTTAAAATAACTGGCAGAAAAATTGAAGTATCTGATAAGCTCAAGGAATACGCGGAAAAAAGGATTTCAAAGCTTGAAAAGTATTTTCAGCAGCTTATTGATATTCATCTTATTCTCTATGTGGAAAAAATTGATCACACAGCTGAATTGATTATCAATGGTGATGCAGTCCAGTTTCACGCCAGGGAAAAGGCAGCTGATCTCTATTCAGCTATTGATCTGCTTATTGACAAAATTGAATCCCAGGTAACCAGGTACAAGGATAAAATTCAGTCAAGAAAGGGTTTTGGTGTGGAAAATTCTTTTTCCTATGACATAAAAAGCGATCAGGGAAAAGAAGCCCAGTTAAATCAGGTGAGTAACAAGCCAGTGGATAATGTTGAGGCATTTTTGCAGATGAAAGTGGATAAAAAGGATTTTATCCTGTTTAAAAAAGGGGTAAGCCTTGTAGATTCCAATGTTGATTATGCTAATAAGAATTATGCTATAATTTATAAAGCTGAAGATGCATACAGATTGATTGAAATTCCTTTTGGTAAAAAGGATGGAGGCGTTATTGGATGTGAATCTTTTGTAGAATACGACTTAAATGTTGTGAGTGATTCTACATCAAATCCGGAAATAGAATTTAAACCAAGAGAAACCTGTGATGTAAAAAGGTTTACACTTGATGAAGCTCTTGATGTAATAGAAAAGAATGGGGATCGATTTATTCCTTTTTTTAACTCGGAAACAGGATATTTTAATGTAATTTCCAGAAAAGGGAAGGAATACGAGGTCTATGTTCCTGCTTTTTAGAAATTCAGGAATTGGATAAAAGTCTTATAAGAGCTTTCAAATAGACAAAGGAGGCTTAAGTTTCATTAAATTTTTTAAAAAAATATAAAAGTCTTCTTTTTTAAAGAGATTTATAAGGCTTCCAGGGAGTAAAGCTTCACATTACTTTTTTGGAGCCATTTTTTTTAATATAAATAATTTTTTACTGGAAAGATTATACTTATAATTTCATATTAAACCATGTCAAAAGCAAAAGTAAAAGTAAGATATTTTATAGATGAGCAGAGTAGAATAGATTTGCAGCTTTGCCTTATTGCCGGAGAAAAAGGGCTTGATAGGGAGATTAGCTGTGGGGAAATAAACAGGCCAGGTCTTGCTTTGGCAGGTTTTTTTGATTACTTTGCATATAACAGGATACAGATTTTTGGACAGGGTGAAGTAGCCTTTATGGAGCAGCTGCTCCCTGAAGAAAAAGAAAGGATATACTCTGAGTTTTTCAGTTTTAATGTTTTTTGTTGTATTTTTACTCATGATTACAAGCCAGAGGATCTTTTTCTTGAATTAGCTGAAAAAGCCCAGATTCCCATATTTACTACCAAGTGGGGGACAACGCGTTTTACCACTCTGATTGTTCATGCATTAGATGAGGTTTTTGCCGAAACCCAGACTATTCATGCGACTCTTGTGGATGTTTTTGGCATAGGGGTTTTTCTTATGGGAAAAAGCGGTGTGGGAAAAAGCGAAACAGCGCTTGAGCTTGTAGAAAGAGGACATCGTCTTGTAGCTGATGACATGGTAATAGTCCGAAAAGTTGATGAATCCATGCTAATGGGGTCTGGTGCTGAACTCCTTAAGCATCATCTTGAGGTGCGCGGTATTGGGATTATCAATGTTCGGGAAATTTTCGGAATAAGATCTGTGCGAAACAGGAAGTGGATTGAGCTTGCTGTAACACTTGAGGAGTGGCAGGCAGATAAAGAGTATGATCGTCTTGGTCTT
>JBBAGC010000352.1:0-3038 GCA_041655115.1 Spirochaetota bacterium
GATTTGGGAAGCAAAAGAAGAAATATACTTAAATCCAAGTGATGAAACTAAAGAGAGATTAAATCAAAAGAAAGTGGCTTAAAACGCGACAACTTTGTTGACACATAGCGTTTGCTCTCATAAATGTAAATCACGATATTATGCAGATGTTTAAAATTACAGGCCTGGATAAAAGAATCAAGATTTTCAACTCCCTTGATGATGCACTAAACAGACTTGAATTAAACTAAGTCCTTCCGGAGATTTTACCAGGGAATGATAATCATAGCTTTTTTAGGAAATCCGGGAAAAAAATACAATAAAACAAGACATAATATAGGTTTTATGACAGGAGAATTTATATCTTCAAAAGAAGGAATTCCCATAAATAAAAAAAATTTCAACAGTGAAACAGGAGCAGGAAAAATCCAGGGAAAGGATACACTCCTAATGTTTCCACAAACATATATGAACAACAGCGGATCAGCAGTTCAAAAAGGACTGAAATTTTACAATTCCCAGCCATCCAGCCTTATTGTTGTACATGATGATCTGGAATTACCATTTGGGCAGATTAAGCTAAAATACTCAGGCGGTCACAAGGGACACAATGGCATACGATCAATTATGGCAGAAACAGGATCTGCCGATTTCCACAGAATCCGCTTTGGAATAGGAAGATCGCCAAACCCCCACATCAGCGTATCAGACCATGTGCTTTCCAATTTCACATCTGAGGAAATGCAAGCCCTGAACGAACTTTTCCCTGAAGCCACAAGCCTGCTTGAAACACTTCTTGACACAATAGAATAATCCTGTAATATATTCCTTATAAAAGCGCATGGGAGAATAAAATTTTCATATTCCCATCATTAATTCTATTGCTTTTCTCATATTATATTATATAATATACATAGACAATCCAGGGAGTTTTCCATGATAATCAGATTTCTTCTTTCGCTTATTGCAGGAACTATTACTTTCATTTATCTGAAAGAAATGATAAGCGGATTTCTCTCATTTCTTATAGCCTGTCTTGTTTATTTTCTTATTTACAGATTAATAAAACGCATTACCAATAAAAGCAAAACCCCCATTACAAAAACTGTTAAAAATCCTGATACTGATGAAACAATAAGAAGAGGTTTTCAAAAGCTTAAACAAATCAGAAACAGCACAGTTATGATAAAAAACAATGAATCAGCTGCAAAGATAAAAGAAATATGCACAACAGGTTTTGAAATCCTGGAACACCTGCGAAAATATCCCGAAGATTTAAAAAAAGCAAAGCCTTTCCTTAATTACTATCTGGTTACTACAGAAAAGATTGTAAATCGCTACACAGAGCTATGCTCTAAAAAAGAGAAATCAGAAGAAGTGGAAAAAGCAATAGAAAATGTGGAAGCAGTACTTTATTCAATAAGTGAAACATATAAAAAGCAGCTCAATAACCTGCTTGAGGATGATCTTCTTGATCTGTCTGTAGAAATAAGTGTCCTTGAAAAAACAATGAAGCTTGAAGCATAAATCAAAACAAAAAGGAGAACACAATGAGTTCAGAAATTGAAACAACCACAAAAGAACTTACCCTGACAACTCTAAATGATGATCAAAAAAAGAAAGTTGAAGATATCAAGAACGAAATTGTTATTACAGATTCTCAGGGGATAATACAATATGGATCAGGAGTGCAATCCAAATTAGCCGATTTTGCCGACTCCCTTCTTAACCAGGTTAAAGCAAAGGATGCTGGCCAGGCTGGTGAAACTCTTACAGATTTAATGCTTACAGTAAAAAAACTGGACGTTGACTCCCTTACAAGCGGAAGCTTTATGTCCAGAATACCCTTTATTGGAAACTTTGTAGCAGGAACAAGCCGCTTTATTGCCAAATATCAATCCATAGAACATCACATTGAAACAATTACTGATGAGCTTGTTGATGCCAAAATGCAGCTTTTAAAAGATGTAACCCTTCTTGATGCACTCTTTGAAAAAAACAGCGAATACATTGTTGACCTGGATCTTTACATACTTGCAGGAGAGATCAAATTAAGGGATCTCCATGAAAATGTACTGCCTGAAATGAAACAAAAGGCCAGGGACTCCAGTGATCCTCTGGATTCACAAAAGGTTCAGGATCTTTCTCAAATGATAAACAGATTTGAAAAGAAAATACACGACCTGAGATTAAGCAGAACAATATCAATTCAGTCAATGCCTCAAATAAGGCTTATTCAAAATAATGACCAGCTGCTCATAGAAAAAATCCAAAGCTCAATATTAAACACCATACCGCTTTGGAAAAATCAGGTGGTTATTGCCATAAGCCTTTTCAGACAAAAAAAAGCTCTGGAGCTCCAAAAGGCAGTATCATCAACAACAAATGAACTCCTCACCAAGAACTCAGAATTATTAAAAGAGAGCAGCATTGAAATTGCAAAGGAATCTGAAAAAGGCATAGTTGAAATTGAAACATTAAAAAAAGTTCATGAAGATCTTATTTCAACAATTGAAGAAACAATAAAAATTCAAACCGAAGGAAGCATAAAAAGAAAAGAAGCCGAACTTGAAATGGAAAAACTTGAAGCTGAGCTTAAAGATAAACTTGCAGGAGTTAAAGAATCAGGAGCTCCATTAAAACTAGAATAAAGGAGGATTATTGGAATGAAAATACTTGTACCACTTGCACCTGGCTTTGAAGAAATGGAAGCAATAACTGTAATAGACATTCTTCGCAGAGCAAAGCTGAACATTGTCACTGCTGCAATTTCTGAAAATCCGGTTAAAGGTTCACACAACATTAAAATAACAGCAGACACCATGTTAAATGAAAATGATAAATACAGTGCAATAGTACTCCCTGGTGGTATGCCTGGAACAAATAATCTGAAAGATGATAAAAGAATAATTTCACTTATAAAATCAATCAACAAAAGTGGCGGAATAACTGCTGCCATATGTGCAGCACCTATTGTGCTTGCAGAAGCAGGTGTGCTTTCCGGTAAAAAATATACCTGCTATCCAGGATTTGAAGATGATATTAAAAATGCATTTTTT
>JBBAGC010000353.1:0-3023 GCA_041655115.1 Spirochaetota bacterium
TGCTAGAACATCTTTTGGAATTTCTATTGGGAAAAGTGCAATAAATATTGATTTACATCAACCTTACGATAAAATTTCTCAATGGGGTCCTTCAAATAATTTAGATTTACACTCAGAGGGAGATCATAAAAAATCATTGATTCCGGGTGGTACAGAAAGGAAGAAGAAAAGTCATGATATGGATATGAATACCATTCCGGGTACAAATAAACCATATGAAAAAAAAGATAAAGGGACAATGGGAGATGCTATAGCTGTACATGGAGGAAAGACAGAATTTGAACATGATCCATATCCTGAAAGCTGTGGTAAAAATAATGGGAGTACAACCGTGGATTATGAAGATCCTGGTATATTTTCATTTAATTCAGGGCTCTATGAAGGAAAATCTAGAACACATTTTTTAGGTAAAAATTGTGAAACCGCTGAAGGAGTTAATTTTTATGGAGATATAAAAAAGATTTTTACTATATGGGGATATAATTATGAAGATATTCAGCATGCAAATAAAATGTTGTGTGCAAAATATTGGTCTGAATGTTCAACTTGTCTCTCAACTTGTGGTTCAGTTTCATCTAATCCACAACCCTGTGCAGCACACAAAAATGCTGCTGATTGGACAAGAGATGATAAGTGGAATGTTAGAAGAATTAAAGAAAGAGCAGAATTACCATATGAGACTTCAGAAGCAAAGATTAAAAATAAAAAATCTGTACCATGGAATGAAAGGATTAACTATAAGAGCAATTTTTCAGCTATTAAAAAAACCGCAACAAGATTTGTGGAAACATTTCCTGGACCTTTAAGAGATACATTCATTGCTAATAATAATATTTATCTTGAAGGTAATGTTGTTTGTAATAATGCTGAAATAAAATCATTAAATACTTTTAGAACTCCTGGAGGCATAGTTGCTAGAGATAGTATTAGTATTTCGGGAACTCTTAAGGATGGAACAAAAGTTTCTTGCTCTGATTCAAATTTTTCGGGAGAATTTTTTAATAATGAAAATGTTCTTTCTCTTATATCATATAATTCAATAACCAATTCAGGTGGATTAAAAAAAAGAGTTGGATTTATGGCTGAAAATCTTTTTAAATCAACTGATATGAACATTCAAGGGAATTTAACTGTTAAGAGGTTAGACAGAAAACAATTTGGCAATAATAGTAATTATAGTTTGAAATATGATAATACATTTATAAGTAAAAAATATCTCATTGATTCTGGAAAATCTTATGTTATTTCAGTTTCACCAATTCCATCAAGTTATATTGTATTAAATAATTAGGAGTCAAAAATGAAAAAAGCATTTAGTCTTGCAGAGATAATGATGGCAGTAATGATTTTTTTTATGGGAATTGTTGGAGTATATTATCTTTTTTCCCAAGGGTCAGTTGGACTTGCTAAAGGTTCTTATGTAACTCTTGCCACTACAATTGCTAAAGGGGAAGTTGATAGAATAAAAACATCTGAATTTTATCTTATAAAAAATGAAAATTTTGAAGGTGGTAAATGGGATAAAATAGAAGCTGGTGATTCAATTTATGGACTTATAGATTTTCCGAAAGATTATCTTGATAGATTTGAAAAAAAGATTGAAATAGCAGATATTATTGATAAAAGATTAAAAAAAGTTATTGTATCTGTTAGATGGAATGAAATTGTAAAAGGTCAAGAAAAGTGGAGACAGCTTAATTTTCCTACTTTTGTATCAAATTCAAGAGTATATATTTATTTTTAGGAGTTTTTCATGAAGAAAAAAGCATTGACTTTGGTTGAGATATTAATAGTTGTAGCTATTTCAGGAGTACTTATACTTGCACTTTATTCATTTTCTTCAAAAAGTCAAAAAATTACCCATTTTAAAGGTATAAAATCTGAAATGCAGACTGATGCAAGATTACTTATGGAAAACTTTTTTATGGATATTCAGAGTGCTTATAAAGTCAGAATAAGTGGGAATGATCTGGAAGTTGAGCTTTTTAAAGATATACCAAGTGAATCAGAATTTAAATACACTCCAGATACAGAAACTGTAAGTTATGAATTTAATAAAGAGGATAGAATTGTTGTAAGAAAACATAGAAGTAAAAAAAAGAGTTTTCATCATATAAAGGAAATTGAATTCAGATATCTTGGTTTAGAAGCTAATGATAAAATATTTAAAGTTGTTGAAACTTCTGATTCAGGAAAAGCTGTTGGTGTTACTTTGAAAATTAATTTTGCAAAAAAAGGTGATGATGATAAAGAAGATGCAGAAACTTTTAATATTTTAACCTCTGCATTTATAAAGACACAAAATGCTTTGCTTAGATTTG
Source organism: Spirochaetota bacterium (assembly GCA_041655115.1). Taxonomy (GTDB): domain Bacteria; phylum Spirochaetota; class UBA4802; order UBA4802; family UBA5550; genus JBBAGC01. The sequence goes on from JBBAGC010000353.1 coordinate 2,322, forward strand.
GTACACAAGGACCGATAAAATATGGTTATTTTTCATCTCTTGAAGACAGTTCTTTTTGATACTTTTTACTAATATCAAATATAGATTGTATTATTTCTATTAAAAGATTTTTTGTTATTTTGTCTTTTAAAAAATTGCTATATTTATTTTTTAAAAAATCTTCATATTTGCTATTTTTAATATCAATATTATTTTGTTTTTTGAATTTGATTATTCTTTTTACAATTCTAAATCTTTTTGTCAATAGTATTAATATTTCTCTATCAATTTTTTGTATATTCTGTCTCATTTTAATAAGGGGTTCGTTTTTATTTTTCATTATTGTATTTTATCAGAAATTAAAAATTTTTGAAGTTTTTTCGTGTTTTAAATGAACTTGATCATAAAAATCCTCAGATTTTGCATTTGTATTTTTCGGGTTATAAGAACCAAAAATAGATACATTATTTTTATTACATATTTTTATTATTATATCTTCGATTTCTAAAATATATTCAAAACCCTTATTTTCTAGACACAAATCGTAAATATATGGATGTAATGGTGATAAAACAATATTTAAATTTATATCAAGAGAATTTATAATTAATATTAATTTTTCTAATTCATCAAAAGTTTCAATGTTGTATTCAATATTTTTAAATTTAAGTACACTTTTTTTTATAAAAGGTCGAAAATCTATTCCATCTTTATCTTTTGTTG
>JBBAGC010000354.1:0-2987 GCA_041655115.1 Spirochaetota bacterium
TAAGGGTTTATGATGAGCTTAAGCAATATGTTTTAGACAACTATCATTATTTTTATTCTACAGAACATGCAGGTGAAAATGAAAATTACTTAGCTGGGATGATTGGGCGGATAATACTTAAAACCGGATGCTATGATGAAGCGGAGATTGAACTTAATGGTCTTGATGGTTTTAGCATAAGAAGTTTAAGCCCTGTGCAGATAAGCCTTGCTGTTGATGCTGTGCATGAATATATGAATGATCTGGAAAAGAATGGGATTGTTGTTCCTATTTATATAGAGGAGACATATAATAGGCTTTTTGTATCAAAGGAGAAATTGGATCTCTATTTATATGTAGAGGATTATGTTTCAGGCAGGATCACAGAAAGTGTAGATGAGATATACAGTTCTGCAAAATTCAGGGTTGAGACACTTGAGGGAGTATTTGAGTTTTTAATTCAGGCAGGGGAGGTTCTTGAATTTGATGCAATAAGCAGTATGGAAAAAAGTACCCTCATTGAATCAATGTATAATGACCTTACTGATGAGGGAAGGGAATATCTAAGTGATAGCAGCCTGGAGGAAGTGCAAAGGACAGGGGAAAGGATTTTCCAGTTAATGGAGAGTGATTATGTTTTTGATGAAAAAGAAATTTCTCAAACTCTTGCCCTGTTTAGTGAAGCTCTTGCTGTAATGGAGGAGGATCACAGTATCAGCTTTCGGGATTTCACCAGGGCTGAGGCATTGCAAAATTTTATTTCAGGCAGGGGAGAGTGGGATTCCTGGAGGGATTCAGTTCTTTATGTTGAAGGAGATGAGTTCAGGTTTTCATCTGCCCCAATAGAAAATGAGACATCAATTTTTGATGAGCGCAATGAGGATGGGTTTAAGGATATAATAAAATATTCTCTGGAGAAAATAGAAAGGGATGGAAAAAGTTTTTCAAGGAGCCTTATAGTTGATGAGGTAAACCGCCTTGAGGAAATATTTAATGCCTTATTTGAAGCAGCTGAATACAGGCCGGGTTTTAATGGGATTAAGGGTGTGCTGGAAACAGTTGCAGGGCTTGGAGAGAATTACACAGAAAAAGATTTATTCTTTGCTATTGCCTTGCTTGGGCTTAAAGAGGACAGTGATTTTTACAGCAACATTGCAGAAGAGATTGATTCAGAGCTTTACAGTTTGGAGATGACGTTGAATCAGTTTGAAACAGGGCTTATTAATAGCAAAAATGTTTATGATTCATTGGGTGGAAGTCAGGAAAAAAAGGATCTTCAAAGAGAGCTTGAATTAACAAGGGAGGCTCACGAAGGGGCTAAAAGGGAGTATGAGGATATTCAGTCTCAGTTGAACTATGCACAGAAATTATACAAGGCTAAGAACAGTGAGTATATAGGCAAGATGAATGAAGCATCACAGCTTTATGTAGAATTTAAAAATCTGGAATTTGAATATGAGAAGGCCTATTCTGTCTGGGAGTATGGTAACACGCCATATTTAAAGGCGCAGGGGACAGATGATAGCGGATTTGACTATGGCACAATGCCTGGAACAGAGGGCAGCTCAACAGAGAATTTTGCAGGTCTTGATGTTCCTGATGCCAGGGATAATTATGAAAGAATAGCAGCAAAATATAATGATGTTTTAGCAGAGTTTACAGAAAAGAAAAGGGCAAAGGAGAATCAGCAGACCCTGGAGGATTTACAGGAAGATGAGGAGTACAGGAAGTTAAAGGAGGATTTTTTAAGAAAGAGTGAGGAGTATATAAGAGCTTCACAGGTTGATGTGCAGATAAGGGAGGATTTGGACAGGTACAAAAATGAATTTGAGTTTTATGAAAAAGAATATAATAGGGCAAAAGAAAATATTCCTTTTTTCTTTGAAAAGGTTGAAGGTTTAAGTGAAGAGGAAATAGCGGGGCTTGTAAGGATAAGAGACGAAATATTGTCTCATATCAAAACAGAGGGGGACTTGAAGAATTACCAGGAGGGTATAGGTAATTATAGTTCATGGGTAAAATTAAATGAAACTCAAAAGTATTTAGAGGATGTAATCTCTGATTGGAGTATTGATTATTCTAAAAAGATGGAAATGATATCTGACTTGGAAGAGAGAATTAAATACTACAAAATTTATGCATCAAAATTTGATAGCCTTCCAGGTGTTGTTAAAGAGGATATAAAAAATATTTACTCAACTTTTCAGGTGGGGGATAAATCCCTTTATCAAATAATGGAAAATTATCACAATGCCATGTTCTGGTATGAGATGAAGGAATACGCTCACAGGCGTACAAAAACTAAAAGACCATTTAAGAAAATGAAATGGAAAAAGAAGAAAGATAGCAGGGAAAAGAAATATAAAAATTATTTATTTCAATATGAGAATCTTTATGAAAATATTAATAAATCCCTTAAAGCTGTATTATCTGCAAGAAATGAATTTATTCCCAGAGTAGAAGTATATAAGGAAGTATCGCAGGTGTTGAGCCTGGATGAGTTAAAGGCTTATTTGCAACAGCCAAAGTATGGACTTACAGATGAAGATTTGAGTTATCTCTATGATGAATCGAACCTGGCTGGCTATGAAATAAAAGATGAAAGCATTAACCTGGCTGTAAGAAGAAACGAGGAGAGGCGTACAGACCTTGATGGTGAAGGGGTATTTGCAAAAGTAGTACAGGGTAAAATTGCAGTCCTTGATAAGGATGGGAAAGTAACAGGTACATATGATCTGGGTAACCCTGGAGTAAGGTTAAAGCTTGAAGGTGAAAATATTGATGTCTATGAAGAGGGTGAAATATACGAGCTCTATGACAGGAGTTATAATATATCAGAAATTGCAGGTTTGATAAAAAAGACAGCAGAAGATGAAAGAAACAAACATTATAATGCCTTAATGGAATATGTGACGCAATCTGCCCTGGAAGGAAAAAACGATTACACAGTAATGCTTAGGGATTTGGAAAAAGCCTACAGAGGCCTTGTGGAAACAGCAGTGAATTTT
>JBBAGC010000355.1:0-2981 GCA_041655115.1 Spirochaetota bacterium
GGGAATCTTGGAACTCTTTTGATATTTCTGACGTCCGGAAAATGCAGCAGGAGGAGCTGCTTCTGAACCAGAATCAATAAGGAAAAGAAAAAGGTAATAAATATACATAAAAATATTAGCAAAAATAAGGAAAAAAGCAATCCATATATCCAGAAAAGCCCAGAAAACCTCCACCATTAGTTTGCCAAAATCTACTATTTTAAAAAAGAAAGTAAAAACATTATCAATTGCTGCATTAGAAAACTGTTTAACCATTGAGTATTTCATATTTAGCTCCGCTGATTTTCTTTATTCTAAACTTATGCAACCTTACTTTATATGTCAATATAATCGGTATTAATAAACCTTTTTTATCAGGGAGAAAATATTATCATCCCTTGAGAACACAAGCGGGAGATAATAAGGATTTTTATCTCTTCTTGGGATTTACTTTAAAAAAATTCTTGTATTGAAGCTCTTCATTCTCGTCAAAAATAAGAATTATTATTTCATTAAAAAATTTATATTTTTTAATATCTCTAAAAGGATGGTAGGAGCGAAAAATCATTCTTTCATCAAGCCTGTAAGGCTCACCAGTATTCGGATTAATCCCTGCCTTTATATTTTTAGGATATTTCAGGTACTCAGTTTTTTCATCCCCTTTTTCATCTTTATAGGTATATTCAAAATTTTTAATATCCTCCGGAAAAGGTGTAATAACCTTAATTGCGTCCCTGTCCTCCAGAGAAGGTCTTTGAAAACTGGATGTTGTAAAAAAATGACTTTCATGTGTTGCAACAACAAAAACATAAAGGGACATGGGAGCATCAGTAAGATTGTTAATTACAAACTCAACCTCAAGTATCTCTTCATTTGACCCTGACACAATTCTATTAAAACTCATTTCTGAAACATTAAATCTGTTTTTATCAACTGAAAGAACAGGCATTTTAAAAGAATCCCTTTTTATCTCTTCCATATCCTGGGCAAAAATAAATAGAGGTATTAGAGTAAACAAAAATATAATAATTCGCTTCATTTTCATTTCCTTTGAAGGTGAAGTATTTATTTAATTTTCGACAAATAATATCTTTTTTTAAAGAACTATTCTTTCAATACCATCTTTTTTAACCACATCTGCAAGAAATTCCTTTTCCCAGTTTTTACCAAGGAATGATTCAGCTAAAAATACTACCATTGATTTCCCTGAAACAGACATACGATCACTGATTTTTGAAAGCCCCTGCACACAGCTTGGACAGGTTGTTATTACAGTAACATTTTCTTTTTTCTTAAAATGTGAGGAAATATTAAATGATTTACGACCTCTTAGAGAATTAGAAATATCAGGTGTTGACAAAGACATTGTCCCGCCTTCTCCACAGCAGTTTGGTATGGATATGGGTTGAATGCCCAGCACTGATTCAAATGTTTTGTTTACCCCCAGACCTTTAAGAGGGGAATGGCAGGGATCATGATAATATATTTTCTCCATATTTATTTTCTTGTATAAATCGTGCCTGGCAATAAACTCATTTGCATCTATTATTGCAGAATCAGGAAACATGTTTTCAATTTTATATTTATCCAGCATTTCATAGCATGTTCCACATGTTACAAGAACATCTTTTATATCCATATAGCTTATAATATCTGAAATTCTGTAAAAGAGAACCCTGTTTTCATAGCTTTTAGTATCAGCCTCCTGCTGTCTGCCATTTGCAAGCAAGGGATAACCGCAGCACAAATACTCCGGAGGAATAACCACTCTCACTCCGGCATTATACATAAGAGCAACTGTTGCCATGCTGATTTCAGGAAACATTCTTTCAGAACCGCACCCTGGAAAATATACCACGCTTTTAATAATTTCCTTTTCAGGATTATGAAAGGCAAAAAAAGTATTGCTTCCCTTTAAACCCAGGCGTTCTCTGAGTGTCATCTGACCTGAACTGGGAAGCTTAGCCTGAAGCATTCCACTTATTTTGGGAACAATTCTTTTTGATATTTTATTAAAGGGCTTGTTAAGCACATACCCCATTCTCTGCATGGAATAGCCCCATTTAAGAAGCAGAATCCTGAAAATTTTATTAAAATAATAGCCTCGTCTTTTAAGATAAAAAAGCACAAAAGCAGTAATAAATTTTGTTTCAGATCTTTTTCTTTCCTTAAGCAGTTTTCTTATGGAAAGTGAAACCTCAGCAAAGTCTATTCCCACAGGACAGGGAGCAAAGCAGTTATGGCACATTGTGCAGTGATCTGAAATATCCCTGAGCATTCTAAAGTTTCTAAAAGACAGATTATGAGTTGTCTGAGCTTCATAAAGCACAGCTTCAGTGATTAGAGTAACGCCCAAAATTTTATTTCTGGGGCTATAAAGCATTGTTTTGGCAGGATAATGAGTATTGCATACCTCTTTGCATTTCCCGCATCTTACGCATGCAGAAATTGATTTTGTAAGATCCTTCATATCTGCAACTTCAAGTATAAAAGCCTCAAGAGCCAGCAGGTTAAGAGAGGGAGTATAAACAGTGCTGTGAGGAAAGTCATGCCTCAGCTTTCCTGGGTTGAATAAATCCTCTGGATCAGCCTCTGCTTTATATTCAGTAAAATCATCTAAAACTTTTTTATCTATATACTTAAGCTTTGTAAGCCCTATGCCATGTTCTCCGGAAATAACACCATTAAATGTTCTGGTTGTTTCTTCCATGATTATCCCTGCTATCTCATCAGCCTCCTGCATCATTTTATAATCACTTGAATGAACAGGAATATTCACATGTATATTCCCATCACCAGCATGCATATGAGTAGCTATGATAAGCTTTCGATTTTGGCGCGCCTCAACTATTTCACCAAACTGTTCAAGAATTTCACTATACCCATGAAAATACTTCCTGAACCTTTCTATAATTTCATCATTAACACTGTAAAATATATCACCATCCCTGAGCATTTCAAAAAGCATTTTCTCTTCTGCAGGGTATTGCCTCATGTATAAT
>JBBAGC010000356.1:0-2973 GCA_041655115.1 Spirochaetota bacterium
CTTTTATCATCAACACAAAGGCGCGCTTCCGGAATACGATTGCTGCGAATATTCATAATTACATTTTCAAGTACTATGCTGTAATCAACATCAATTTTTCTATAAAAAAAACTCCTTTCAATTACCACAGCAACCAGAATTATTGAACAGAGAAAAATAGGGGCAAGCATTACCCACAGGGGAATTGAATCAAAAATAGATATAAAAAAGATCCCGTCCATAGCCATGTCATCCTATATCATTACTCTTAAACCAAAAAAGAAACTTCTCCCAGGCTCTGGATAGCCCTCACGAAGAGTATACTTTGCATCATACAGATTATTTATCCTTGAGTAAAGAAAAAAAGTATCATAAACCCTGAAATTAAAATTAACTTCACCCTCAATCATCTCTCCCATTTTTTTATCACTTAATGGATCAATATAAACTGCGTCCTTAAAGGAATTTTTCCATACAACTTCCACTCTGCTGCTCTCAAATGAAAGACTAAGGCTTAAAATATTTGCCGGCCTGTATGTTATATTTATATCAGAATTATTTCCAAAGGTATAGTATTTAAAATAATCATAACCAAGCTGTAATCCCATTATGTGGTTATACAAAGAAGCCTTTGTTACAATTTCAGTTTTACTGTTAAAAAATGCTGCAGAAACAGGATCAACAAACAACAGCTTCTCTGGAGAAGAATCATAATTATAAAGATTGTTATTGTTTTCAAAAATTCCACGGGATTTAATACTAAAAGATCTTAAAGAAAAAACAGAGCTGCTCTCTCCTGATAAACGAAAATCAAATTCCCCTGAAAGCTCAACATGATTTATTGTAGAAGGTGGAAGGTTAAAATCAAGTTCAATATACTTCTGGGAATAGAGGTAATCATCCGGCCTGTAGGGCTCCAGAATATAATTATACAAAAATTCAAAGGAAAAATATTTAAAACCTATTGTTGAAACATTACCCTTAAAATAAAGAATATTTGTCCCATCCCTGTCCCAGGAGATCACAGGGGCAATTGAAATCATTGCAAATTCAGTGACTTTAAAACTTCCGTAAAATTCACTGCAGGTATTTATATCAGAGGCATATTTTTTTTCACCATAGTCATAATAGGAAACCTCATGCTTCATTCCTACTTTATTTGAAGCAGACCATATATACTCAAGTGCAAAAATTGCATTGGATGAATAAAATGTTTTTTTCCCCTCCTCTAATGTTGCAGCATCTGTAAGTCTATGTTCAAACCTGCCAAAGTTTACATCAAAATCCCATCTTGCAGGAGCGGGTTTATACTCAGTTTTTAAACGAACGCGTATTTTATCTTTTTTCTCTCTGGTATAGTCCGGATTATTGACCCCCATTCCATAGGAGCTGTTTCCTATTTCAAATTCGGGGATTATTTTCCAGGCTTCAAAAATATTGAGCTCACCAGTAAAGCCTGTTTCATTTGCAGAAAAGCTGGTATTATCATAACCTGAAAAATCATTTGCATAAACCATTGATGAATTAAGCTGATATGCAAAATTACGTAATCCCTGGGTCATGGACACTGAGAAAATTGAATCTCCATTAAGACCAGCTAACATCCTTCCATCAAAATTTATACTGCTCGACTTGGGATGCTCCTCTTCAACAGGTTCATCTAAAAACTGCAATGATTGAGAAAAAACCTTCCCACATGCAACAACCATGAAAAAAAATATAATAATATGGAGCATGCGATTTTTAAGCATTTTTAACCGACCTTTATAAATCAATAAAGGGAGCGCCATTCATGCAGCTCCCTTTTAATTTATCCTTATTTAAAAACAAATAATCCTTTTTTTTATTATTTCAACTGTTCTTTCTTGTCAGTCAATTCCCATAAAAAGCCCTCGTTTTCACGCCCAAAATGTCCATAGGCTGCGGTAGCACAATACTGTGCCCTTTTTAAATCAAGTGAATTGATTATTCCCAAAGGCTTCATATCAAAGAATTTTTTTACACGTGCCTCTATTTCATCCTCAGGGATAAGCCCTGTGCCAAAGGTTTCAACCATAACAGAAACAGGATTGGCTACTCCTATTGCATAGGCAAGCTGAACCTCGCACTTATGAGCAAGACCAGCAGCAACAATATTTTTTGCTATGTAGCGACCCATATAAGCAGCAGATCTGTCAACCTTGGAAGGGTCTTTTCCTGAAAAAGCCCCACCACCGTGCCGACCCATACCACCATAGGTATCCACAATAATCTTCCTTCCTGTTAAACCCGCGTCACCATGGGGCCCACCCACAACAAATCTGCCTGTTGGATTGATATAAATACTGGTATCTTTATCTATCATGTCAGAGGAGATTACTTTTTTAACAACCAGTTCCATAATAGCTTCTTTAATTTCCTCATTGCTTACATCAGGTGTGTGCTGGGTAGAGATTACAACTGCATCCATTTTCACAGGCTTGCCATTTTCATATCTTACAGTGACCTGGGATTTTGAATCAGGTCTTAAAAAATTAACTTCATTGCTTTTTCTTACATCTGCCAGTTTTTTCACAAGCTTATGCGCTGTTATAATTGGCATTGGCATCAGCTCTGGAGTTTCAGCAACAGAAAAGCCAAACATCATACCCTGATCCCCTGCTCCCTGCTCTTTGAAAAGCCCCTCTCCTTCAGTTACTCCCTGGGAAATATCAGGGGACTGGGAATCAATATATACCTGGACTTCACAGCTTTTGCAATCAAAACCAATTTCAGGATCATTGTAGCCGATTTTTTCTACAACTTTTCTCGCAACTGACTCATAATCAACAGCAACTTTTGATGTTATTTCACCAGCAAGAACTATTCTATTTGTTGTAACAAGGGTTTCTATGGCAACCCTTGAATCTTTGTCTCCTTTAAGATGCTCATCAAGAATAGCATCAGATATCTGATCAGACACTTTATCAGGATGACCCTCTGATACTGATTCAGATGTAAAAATATAGTCTTTAT
>JBBAGC010000357.1:0-2966 GCA_041655115.1 Spirochaetota bacterium
CTCCAGGACTGTTGGGTGAGTTTTAAGAAAGGGAAGATGAAAAGGTGAATAGTAAACATAAAATTCAGGAGAAGTCTGTAAATAGTGATCATCCCCCCTTAAAAGATAACCACCAACCATGGTCACAGAAACACCAGCCCTGAAACCCCTTGTGGGATTCAGATAATTATCCTTTGAATCTCTGTAGGTGTAAAAGCGTAAAGCCCGCTTTTCCTGACTCCCCTGATTAACAGTGAGAAATATGGCATCAGGGCTATTTCCTGTAGGATCAAGATAGGATTTAAAGGTGTGGGTCCATCCTGTGCCCACTACCCAGTAATACCAGAACCTGTAGCTTAATCCCAATGAATAGCCAAAACCCTGTTTCTTGTAAGAGGATTTATCATTTGATTCAGGGAAGATGGAACTATAGTCATAATTATAAACATAGTAAAATATTGAACTGTTAAAAGCAACCGGATAATTAAAAAGCCATCTTTCCTGAAATGAAAGAGTAACAGAAGTTTTTTGAGGACCATATTCAAACTTCACACCAAGTGTTTGACCATTTCCAAGAAAATTATTTTCCTGAATATCTGAAAAAATAGAAAAACCTGAACCAGTGCCATAACCGCCACCAAGAGATATTGTTCCGGAAGGCTGCTCCTCAACTTCAATAACAAGATTCATATTGCCGTCTTTGCTTCCAGGGCGAACATCAAAATTCACCTCTTTAAAATAACCCAGGTTATATACCCTCTCTCTTGAAAGCTGCATTCTTGATGAATCAAAAAGCTCACCTTCCCTTATTACAAGCTCCCTTGTAATAACTTTGGTTTTGGTTTTAATATTTCCCTTAACTACAATCTGTTCTATATAGGCCTTTTTGCCTTCATCAATTACAAACTCAACATGAACAAACTTGCGGAGTTCTTTTTCACCATCAATTTCAACCTCACGCTCAGTAATGGTTCTCCTGGGAATTACCCTTGCAAAAATATATCCCCTGGAAGCATAAAGAAAACTGATAGACTGTCTGTCATTCAAAAACTTGCTGTTATCAAAAACCTCACCTGGTGTATTAAGAGTAAAAGATCTTTTTAATGCCTCTATCTGATATATGGAAAAGACCGACTCCTCACCTTCATTGATTGTAACATCATACTCCTTATCCAGGTAATACCTTTCTCCTTCGCTCAACTTGAGAACAATAAAAATACCTCTTTCCTTTTTCTTTTCCGGATTCACCCACTGGAAATCTATCCTTTCATCAACTATCTGCGCATCCAGGTAACCATTCTGCTGGTAATATCCTATAATTTTTCTTTTATCCTCCTCATAAACATCGCGTTTAAAAGAGCCATCAGTGAATGTACCTTCCACTTTTGTTTCAAGGAGGCGCTGCAACTCACCTGTATATATTTTTTTTGCACCAAGAATTGCAATTCTTCTTACCTTTATTTCTTCTCCCTCATCAACAATAAAAACAACCTGTACTGAATTTTTAGATTTATTTTCATTAAGCTTATGAGTAATATGTGAGTTAAAAAAACCTTCTGTATCGTATTTTTCCTTTATAAGCCTTACGCTTGCATTTACAAGCTCTTCCCTGTATGCATCCCCTTCCTTAAAATTAATAGAAGTTAAAAGATCTGTTTCATTAAGCTCATCAATCCCTTTAAAAATAATCTTGTCAACCAGGGGTCTCTCTTCAATATTAAGCCTTACCCTTACCCCTTTGCCAAACTCGGCAACCTCAACCTCTACATTATAAAATTTCCCCATAGCAAAAATTCTTTTTATATCTTCACGAACTTCCACAGATTTAAGAGGGAAACCCACAGTTGTTATCATTATATGCTTAATATCTTCAGCATCCACATTCCGGAGACCCTGAAACTCTATTTTTTCAACTACCCTGTTTTCATATTCAGATGGCTGGGATGATAATGACTGATAAACCGTGTTTAAAAAAAATATAAATAGAAAAATGCCGAAGATTTTTAAAGCTGTACCGTATTTATTGCGCATTTTTTATGTTTCCTGATAAATTTATTGTCAGTTGCAAGTCATAGTAAGATTATTATCAATACAACACACTTGTAAACCAAAGCAGTAACAATCCCTTTATATTTTTCTCTTTAACTATGTCAAGAAAAATGAATTTATACAAAAATCCCAAAAGTTTACTTTATGGCAGAAATTGAAAACCTGGGAATTCCAGCCTGGTTAAGACTGTCAATTATTGAAACAATTGTTTCATAACTGGATTTCCTGTCACCCCGAATTATTACAGCTCCATCCTTTAGGCTCTCTTTTCTCCCTTTAAGTTCAGAAAGAAGCATTTGTTTTTCGATTTTTATATCATCAATAAAAACTTCATTTTTTTCATTCACTGTGATAATCATGCTTCCCTGCTTATATTCCCCTGACTGAACAGCCCTGGGCAGATGAACAGTTATGGATGATTCGCTGCCAAGGCTTGAGGTAACCATGAAAAATGCCACAAGGAGAAAAACAAGATCAATCAGGGATGTAATATCAATAAGCGCCCTGTGTTTATATCTGCTTTTAATTTTCATGAATACAGTTTACCCAATCTGCCCACTCAACTCTAATCCAAATTCTGATTAAGAGAAATAAACTCATTAGCTATTATTTCTACATCTCTTACAAGTATTTCTATTCTTGTTACCATATAGTTGTAAAAAATAACAGCAGGTATGGCAACGCAAAGGCCAAGTGCAGTAGTAACAAGGGCTTCTGTTATACCCCTTGCCAGCTGGTTTTGAACCGAGGTTCCCAGATCAGCAAGGGCACTAAAAGACTTCATCATCCCTGTAACAGTTCCAAGAAGCCCAAGCATGGGAGCTATTGAAGCAATTGTTGATATAACCCCACCGTATCTTTCTATAAGCCTTACTGTTTTCTCAGAGTGATCCCTTATAGCAAGCTCTTTGTCCAACCCATCCCACTTATTGATTATG
>JBBAGC010000358.1:0-2950 GCA_041655115.1 Spirochaetota bacterium
CTTGCCAGCGAGGCTGACGCCAGAACTCGTCTCGCCAGCTGCGCTGGACTCGACTCAAACAAGCTGGCTGAATAGGTATCGCCTGCGGCGATGATTTTGGAACTGTTTGTAGCAGGTAAGTGTTCGGTTTGCAGTAAATTAGATGGAAACTTTCGTAAAAATAAAAATACTTTTCTCTGTGTCCTCTGCGCCTCTGTGGCAAAAGAAAATGAATAGTTTTATGAATGTGAAATTTAATGCACAATCTGTAATTTTTTATATGAAAATTCCCCTCTTCTCCTTAAGGGGAAGAGGGTTAGGGAGATGGGGTCTAAACAGACTTTATCTCTTCCATGTTTCCGCTCTTTAACGATCTGTAAGCTGCTTCAACAAGTTTAAGCTCCATTTCTATTCTTTCAAGCCCTGGATTCCAGGGTCGTTCTTCCATATAATCTTCAATAAAAGCTTTATTCATTCCCTTATAGCCTAAAAAATCCGTAAAATCCGGGAAGAATTTTTTCTTTCTGTTTCCTGCCACTGATGTAAAAAGGCCATTGCTTTCAAAGGTAATAGCTCCATCAGTACCGTAAATCTTGGAAAGGGAAACACCTTTTAACCTGTTGGGAATCCGCCATGAGTGGAGCAGCTTGCCAACAGTTCCGTTTTTAAACTTCACTGAAAGAACAACCGTATCCTCAAAAGGTATGTTTGTTGAATAATCAACCTCAGGCTTGAGTGCAAAAACACTTACAGGGTCGCTCTGTGCAAGTGATACCAGAAGATTTACCCAATGCACACCGCCTTCAAGAAGGGCACCGCCTCCCATAAGATCTGCATCGCTTCTCCAGCCTGAAATTGTATCCCTGTTATGCTTGTTTAATTCTACTATTAATGGCTTACCTATGTCGCCTCTGTTTATGCTATCAGTTATTTTTTTAATAAATCCTTTATAAAGATAATTTTCAGCAACAGTACAGCGCACTCCATATTTTTTTACAGAAGCAGCAATTTTTTTATACTCAGCAACATTTCGTGCAACAGGCTTCTCTATGATAATATGCTTTCCGTTTTTTGCAGCTTCACAGGCAATTTCTGCATGAAAGGCATGAGGTGTGGTAATATAAACAATATCAACATCAGGGCTGTCAAGAACATGAGCCAGTTCAGGAAAAGACCTTGTTCCATTAAATTTTGTTTTAAACTCCAGGGCTTTTGCCTGATCTGTATCAAAGAATGAAAGGCCTATATTTTTATAAGCCTTTCTTATTATTTTAGAATGTCTGGAAGCAATATTGCCACACCCGACAAAGCATACTCCCGGATATTTTTTTGACATATTTGTTTCCTTAAGTTTTATTTTTAAATTAACATCCTGAGCAGCTGCTGCATCCATCTCCGCATCCGTCCTGATGAAGTCCAAATTCAAGCTCTTCGGAAGTTGCTTCCCTAATATCAACTACTTCAACATCAAAGTGAAGAGTTTCACCAGCAAGAGGATGATTAGCATCAAGTGTAACTACTTTGTCATTTACATTCACAACAGTAAGCACCTGCAATCTGTTACCATCATGAGCCTGGAGCTGCATTCCTACCTGAATGTTATCAAGGTGAGCAAGATGCTCTCTTTCAATCTCTTTTATAAGCTCATCATGCCTTGGACCATATCCTTTTTCCGGAGCAATATCAGCAGTAAACTTATCTCCAATAATTTTTCCTTTCATCTCTTCTTCAAGGCCTGGTATGATCTGCCCCGAACCCTGGATATATACAAGGGGTGAATGGTTTGCTGAAGAATCAATAACTTCACCAGCATCATTTGTAAGTGTATATTCGAAGGTTACCACCCTGTTTTCTTCTATAGTAAGCATGCAAGTACCTCTTGGTTTTTTAAATATGGCACAATTCATGACAAATAAATTTATCAGGATCTTAAAATCATGCAAATTACCAATAACATAAAGGAATTAAATAATACAAGAAAATAAAATAAAAAATGCACTATAAAAATAAAATTGTTTTTTATAAACCTGTTAGTTTAATTATTTTTTTTATTAAAATTGTGGACATTTTAGCTTACTTTTTTTATCAAATTATTATAATAATGGAGAAACAACAGATGCCACAATTAAATTACGCCAAATACAGAATAGAATTATACCAGACTCGCAAAGATCCCAGAGGAAGCGCAATAATAAAGCGCTTTAATTCTATGGGGCATAGCATTGACAAGGTTTTTATCAGCGACAACTATCTTATAAATGCTGAACTAGATTTTAATGAAATACAATCTGTAGCTGAAATGCTTTTACAGCCTGTAACTCAAGCCTATAAAATAAATGAGCCCTATATTCCAGAGAGTTTTGATTACTGCATGGAAATAGGCTTTCTTCCAGGTGTTACTGACAACATTGCAACTACAGTAAGGGAATCCATAGAAGATCTTCTGAAAAAAAATCTGGATCAGGAAAAATCTGTTTTTTATACAACTACATATTTTTTTAAAAGCAATGCAAAAAGCAGTGAACAAAAACAGATTGCAGATGAGCTTTACAACCCCCTTATACAAAGAATTAAAATTTTTACAAAAGATGAATACCTTAAAAATAAAGGCATGGGTCATGAAATTCCCCTTGTTACAATAACAGAAAAACCCTATGCTGATTCAGTTAACCTTGATCTTCCTGATGATGAGCTAATGCTTATTGCAAAAGATGGCATAAAAAACAGCGATGGTTCCAGAAGGGGACCGCTTGCACTTGATATGGCATCAATGTATGTAATAAGGGATTATTTTGAAAAAGAAGAAAAGAGACCACCAAGGGATATTGAGCTTGAATCAATAGCACAAACCTGGAGTGAGCATTGCAAGCATACAATATTTGCCTCTGCTCTTGATGAGGATGTGCCTGAGGGGATTTACAAAAGGTATATTAAACAGGCTACAGCTAAAATACGAAAAGATAAAGGTGAA
>JBBAGC010000359.1:0-2944 GCA_041655115.1 Spirochaetota bacterium
GAATTTTACACCTCTTTAATTTCGCGCATTGGCTCTCAGGGCGAAGAGGCTAAAAACAGAATGGAAAACCAGACAGTAATGATGAAAAATCTTGAAAATATAAGAGAGTCCATATCCGGGATTAATCTTGATGAAGAGATGGCTAATATGATTTCTTTTCAGCACGGGTATAATGCAGCAGCAAGGGTTATTTCCACATTTGATAATATGCTTGATGTTATTATAAACAGGATGGGGGTATAATCATGAATCGTATAACCAATCAGATGATTAACAATACAATGACCTCCAATCTCCAGAGACACCAAAAGGAGATGGATAATGTTCAAAATCAGCTTGCAACAGGAAAAAAAATTCGTGTGCCAAGGGACAACCCTGTTGCTGCTACAAATCAGATGCTTTACAGAACCAGGCTTTCTGAGGTTAACCAGTATATAAAAAATGTTGAAGAGAGCACCTCCAGGCTTAATGAGATTGATATAGCGCTTCAGTCCACAACAAGGATTTTTCACAGGATTCGGGTTTTAGCTGTTCAGGGGTCAAATGGAATTTATTCCAATTTTGAGCTAAAGGAAGCAGCAGCAACGGAAATCAATCAGCTCCTTGAAGAAATTGTGAGCATAGCCAATACCAAAGGTTCAACAGGAAGGGCAATTTTTGGTGGTTATAAAACAGGTACAGAGGAACAGCCTAATCCTTTTGTGCCTATTTATATGACACTAACTGCAGGCAGGCAGGGTGATGCAATGATTGGGGTTGAATACAGGGGAAATACCGGGCAGCAGATGCGGGAAGTTGGAAAGGGTGAGTATATGGATATAAATATTCCCGGCAACTCTGTTTTTTGGGCAACGGATCAAACCCTCAGTTCCAATATTGATGCCACAGATTATGCTGCTTCATCAGGGCAGATCATTAAAATTGATGGCAAGGAAATAGCAATTTCTGCAGGTGATAATCTGGATATAATCATTGATAAAATCAATAATTCCGGAGCAAGTGTAACAGCATCAAAGGGTGGACGGAATAATCTTATTCTCAACTCCACAACACCTCATCAGATATGGCTTGAAGATAAAGGAAGTGGCACTGTTCTACAGGATCTGGGTCTTGTTAACAGAACCTTTCCTGAACCTCCAAATAATATAGATCCTACTGCAAATATAGGTGGAATGTCTGTTTTTGAAATGATGATTCAGCTTAGAGACGATCTTGTAAGGGGTGACCAGGAGCTTATAGGAGGCAGGGATTTAGGGCTTATTGATATGGCTCTTGAAAATATTCTCAAGCATACAGCTGCTGTTGGCGCAAAGCAGAACAGGGTAGATGAAATTGCAAAAAGAGCAGAGTATGAGAAGAGCAATATTACTGAAATTCTGGCAAAAAACGAGGGTATAGATTATCCGGAAACTATAATGAATTTTAAATGGCTGGAAAGTGTTCATAATTATGCACTTGCAGTTGGAGCTAAAACAATCAGACCTACATTGATGGACTTTTTAAGATAGGTTTTAATACAATATACAGAAATAAAGAGGAGTTTAAACTTGGCTATAAAAATAAATACAAAGCCGTTTGGAGAAATTGAAGTTGATGAACTCCAGGTAATTGATTTTCCGGAAGGAATACTTGGATTTGATTTTATAAAAAAATTTATTATTCTGGATGCTGATGATGATTCTCCTTTTAAATGGATGCAGGCTTTTGATGAAAAGGATCTTGCTTTTGTAATTATTAGACCTGAGTTCTTTATGTCATCATATGACCTGGTTATTCCTCAAATAGATTATGAGTCAGTAAAGGCTGAATCTGCAAAAGATCTGCTTGTTTTTGCCATTGTTACAATTCCTGACAATCCATCAAATATGACAGCAAATCTTCAGGGTCCGGTAATTATTAATCCTGCTGCCAGATTAGGAAAACAGGCTATTTCTTTAAGCGATAAGTACAGTGTTCGTCATAACATTCTGGAGGAAATGAAAAAAAATACAGGGGCAAGGGGGTAAGTCCATGCTTGTTCTTGCCAGAAAATTAAATGAAAGTATAATGATTGGCGATGATATTGAGATTGTTGTAATAGATATTAAGGGTGATCAGGTTAAGCTTGGAATTAAGGCTCCAAGAAAAATAACTGTTCACAGAAAAGAAATATATCAGGAAATAAAACAGGAAAATATTGCTGCAATGGGATCTGAATTTAATCCTGATAAACTAAGAGACCTTTCTGAACTGTTTAAAAAGGAAAAAAAATAAATGAATGTTTTAACCACTTTGACAGCATTGTTTTTATCTTTGTTTGCCATACGCGAATATGTGGCTTATAAAAGAAAGCTTTCCCTGAAATATTTTTTTACTCCCATGCTGACTTTTTCAGTTATTTTGATTGTTTTTTTGTCAGTTGCAGTAAAAGGTCCTACTGTTTATTCCATGCTGGTTTTAATAGCATTGATAATGGCATTAATAGCTGATACGCTTCTTATGATAGAGGAAATGAGCTTTCTTAAAAACGGCCTGATTTTTTTCCTCATTTCTCATGTTTTTTACATACTTGCCTTTAAAGATGGATATACATTCCAGGCCTGGAATCTGGGGCTGATTATTTTTTTGGCTGCTGCAAGTTTTTTTAATATCAGGCTTGTGAAAAAAGGCGCTGGCAGGCTTTTAATTCCTGTGATTATTTATGTGATTATACTTAATGTTATGGGATTTTTTGCAATTACCAGGCTTAACAGTGGTTTTGGTTTATTTGAAGTTTCTCTTGCAACAGGTGCTGTAATGTTTATTATATCTGACTTTATTTTATCAATAAATGCTTTTGTAAAAAAAATTCCCCACAGCACAGTATATACCTGGCTTTTTTATGCACCTGCACAATTTCTTTTTGCATTGTCTACACTCCACTAATTGTCTGCAATAACAATAGATTAAACTATCTGTTTTTCCG
>JBBAGC010000360.1:0-2944 GCA_041655115.1 Spirochaetota bacterium
ACATTTCAACTGGTGGCGGTGCGTTCCTGGAAATACTTGAAGGAAAAACGCTCCCTGGTATTGCTGCACTGGAAAAAAAATATAAATAACAATCGCCGGTTAAAATATATAAAAAAGCGGCTTATGCCGCTTTTTTATATTAATCTTACAGCTTTTTAATACAATATATTATTCTTCAGACTCTTTAGCCTTATCCCTGGCAAGATTATACTGTGCTATACCAAGCTTTGCAAGAGGTATGGCATAAGGCGAGCATGAAACATAATCAAGCCCTGTATCTATACAAAATGCTATATTATCAGGATTAGCCCCATGTTCACCACAAAGTCCCATTATTATGTCCGGTCTTGTCAGCTTGCCTCTTGTTGCTGCAATTGCAATAAGCTCCTTAACAGGATCTCCAAGAACCTTAAAAGGATTATTCTTCATAAGGTCAAAAAGAGAATAATCCGGGAAAAAAGAACTTGAATCGTCTCTGGATAAGCCAAATGTTGTTTGAGTTAAATCATTTGTGCCAAAACTGAAAAAATCAGCATATTCTGCTATATGACCAGCTGCTAATGATGCTGCCGGAAGTTCTATCATTGTTCCAACCTGATAGTTAATATCACTTAGTCCATATTCCTTAAGAACCTCGTCCTTTATATCCCTTATACCTTTAACCTCAGTACCCTCAATTTTTTTACCATTTCTGATAAATTTAATTTCCTGTTCACTCATTACAATAGGAACCATAATTTCAGGCTCAACTTCTATTCCTTCTTTTTTAAGCATACAGGTTGCTTCAAAAATAGCTCGGCACTGCATTTCATATATTTCAGGATAAGTTACAGCAACACGGCAGCCCCTGTGCCCAAGCATGGGATTCATTTCTTCCAGTTCTTCACACATAGCCCTTATTTCTGCAGCTTTAAGCCCCTTCTTTCTGGTTTCCATATATTTGATAAATTCTACCATGCTTTCTTCTGATCTGGGTAAAAATTCATGAAGAGGGGCATCCAAAAGCCTTATTGTTACAGGCTTGCCTGCCATTGTTTTAAAAAGATCATAAAAATCCGATCTTTGCATAGGACCAAGAGAATCAAGAGCTTTTAATCTTTCTTTTTTATCCTTTGAAATTACCATTTCCCTGAATTTCATAATACGCTTTTCATTAAAAAACATGTGCTCTGTTCTACAAAGCCCTATTCCATCAGCATTAAACTCCTTGGCAACAAGTGCATCCCTTTCCTGATCAGCATTAGCTCTTACATTAAAATCTTCAATGTGTGTTTCCACAATACCAAGAAAGTCAAGAAGCCCGTTCTTTTTGAAATCAGGCTCAATGAGTCCTACTTTTCCAAGATATAAAGTGGGAGCTTCAAAATAAGGAACATTTATGGAAATATAGTCGCCCTCTTTAACAGTTTTACCTGCAAGAGTAAAGGAATTTCCCTTAATCTTCATTTCAGGCTGTACCATAGCAACCTTGCCAAGGCTTCTTGCAACAACAGGCGCGTGTGAGGAAAACCCTCCCTCAGTTGTAACTACTCCTCTTGCAACCTCAATTGCCTTAACATCCTCAGCATAAGAAGAAGTAAGAATAAGAATTAGATTCGTATCCCCACCCTGCATTATAGCTTTTTTATACTCTTCCAGAAGCCTGGGAGTAGAAAAGAAAACCCTTCCAATGGCAGCACCAGTTGAACCAGCTATTCCTCCATGAATTGTTTTGATATTCTTTGTTGTTCTGGTATCAATTACAGGATGAAGCAGTTCGTTTAACTGACCTGGTTTAATATTTTCTATAAGAAATTCATTGGTAATTTTTTTAGAGCTATTAAGGTCAAGAAGTGTTTTAATTTGTGACTGTGTTGATTTTTCATCAACCTCCCTTTGCTCAACAAGCCAAAAGTCGCCTTCCTCTATGGTAAATTTTATATTACGTATTTCTTTAAAATTTTCTTCAATTTTCTTGGCAATTAAAGTAAGCTTCTCATAGTATTTTTTATCAATATTCTTTATATCCTTTGATTTACCTTTGGATAAATCAAATTCATTTTTCAAAAAATCACCCTGGATTACCGGCTCACCTGTAACAATATCACGGGTAAAATAACTTCCAGAGTAGGAAGCATCACCAAAGTTCCCGTAAACCATTGTTTGAATCATTATTGAAAGACTGTTATCAACATCTATATCAGAATCACAGTAAGCTTCAGATGCTTTTTTAATTACAAAAATAAGCTGATCATATACATCATCGCTATATCCTTCACCAAAAGACTGCTTATAGGATTCAATAACAGTCTTCATTTCATCAACTGTTGGTTTTTTCCCAAGTTTTCCTTCAATTTTTTTCATCTCTTCATCTGAAAAATGGAATAACTTGCTGCCTATATTTCTCATTAAGTAAAGATATTCACCATAAGCAAAATCAATCCCGGTAAATTCGCCAAAAGCCTCAACAGTTTCATAGTTCATCCCTATATTATGTATAGAAGGGAAAAAAGGAACATTTAAATCTGAGCTTAAAACCATTTTAAGCATTAAAGGTTTTTTCTTATCCCCAAATTTCTTTTTTGTTTCCTTTTCAATCTGTTCCACATAAGACTGAATAATTTCTTTAATATTCATTTGGGGAAGCTTAACTGTCATCTCTGAATCAATAATAAAGCCCGGAGCAATCGGAAGAGCCATGCTCGCAAGCTCAACAGCCCTTCTTCCCCTTATACCAAGCTTATCTGATACTTTTGAATTTACTTCTTTCAGGTCTTTATTAAAATAGATTATATTATCCATATCACTCCTCTTAAATTTAGTTTTAATTTAGAATAAGTTCAATACACGGCCAACGCCAAGCTTTAAAAATTGTTCAAACCTTGGGCTGGCACCCTCGTAAAGATATTTTTGAAGCTTGGACACACCAAGAATCTCTTCACCAGATACCTGAAAAAATATTGTA
>JBBAGC010000361.1:0-2943 GCA_041655115.1 Spirochaetota bacterium
ATGGGGTTGTGCTTTGTTCTTCGTGCAAGAACCTGTATTGTGCGCTCAAGAATATCCTCTCTTCCTATAAGAGGGTCAATTTCATTGCGCTCTGCCTTTGCAGTAAGCTCAACAGTAAAGGCTTCAAGAAATTTTTTTCCTTTATCAGCCTCTTTCTTGTCAGCAGGACTATCAGCATATTCATCACTGTCGAATTTTTTATCAGGATAGGCTGATACCTCATGCGAAATATATTTAAGCAGCTCATAGCGGGTTATGCCTTCAAGACCCATAAAGTACGCTGCATAGGATTCCTCTTCATCAAGGATTGAAACATAAACATCGCCAAGGTCAAGTGTTTCCTTTTGGGCTGAAGCTGTGTGCCATATTGCACGCTCCATAACATTTTGAAAGCCCACGGATTGCTTTGGCTCATCACCCTCAAATTTTTCCATTTTTTTATCAAAGAAGTTTTCAATAGTAGTTTTAAGATTGTTCACATTGCCGCCAAGAGCCTCTATTAAAATTTGTCCTTCTTCAAAAAAAAGGGAAGCATACAGTATATGTTCAGGTGTTAAATATTCATGTTTTTTGGCTGTTGCTTCATTAAAAGCAGCCATAAGAACTTCATTTAAAACAGAATTAAGTTCCATAAATTGTTTTCTCCCAAAAATTTGTTATCAGGCTTTTTCATAGGAACTTCTCAAAGGGAATTTCCTTTCCTTTGCCATATGGTGTACCTGTTCAACCTTTGTTACAGCAACATCGTAAATATATACACCGCAAGTGCCTATTCCTTTTTTATGCACATCAAGCATAATCCTGGTTGCCTCTGCAGCAGGCATGTGAAAAATCGTCATAAGCACCTCCACAACAAAATCCATTGTGCTATAATGGTCATTGTGGAGCAAAACCCGGTACATGTCAGGTTCTTTGATTTTTTTGTCCGATTTTAATTTAATATCGCCTTCAAAATAATTATCATTAGACGGCATTTAAAGAGCCTCCATATAATAAAAGAATATGTATTTTTAAAAATTAAACAACCTTTATTTTCCCGTTTCTTGCAATTGCCTTAATAAGGAAAAATCCGAATATGGGCAAATCCTCACCCCTGGTTATATATATTCTTTTTATTATAAATGCACAGGCATACTGTTTCATGTCAAGGCTTCTTATAATTCTAAAAATTGAGCTAAATGATTCTTCAAAAAAGATATTAAAGAGTGCTGTAATAAAGTTTTCTGCTGATTCCATGTTTTCTGTGTAAAATCTGCTAAAGGGGATTTTACGATCATGATAAAGGTATTTTTCAGTAAATTTTTTTAATCCATAATCCTGGGAAAGAAGAAAATTTACAGCATCAAGGGCTTTTCTTTTGTTTGCATCAACAACAAGGGAGCCAGGGAAAGCGAGGTAAGCCTGAAACAATGATTTAACCATAGCTTCAATCTCTTTATCGCTTTTATTTTTCCATTCTTTGAGTTTATCATGGTTAAAAATTTCATTTATGATTGAGTCAATCTTGGTGCCATATTGTCTGCCAAAGGGGGACATTAAAAGCCTGTCTGAAAATTTTAATGTATGGCTGCTGTGCTTGTTCTGGCTTTGATCAGGGGAATTATCTTCATCATCTTCAATGTCAGATCCTGATTTAAACCTGGAAATATTTATTTCATTAAAATAATTTAACACCTTTTTAATATTTGTGCTTATTTCAGGAAGTGACAGCCTGGGCTCTCTTGTAAGAAGATTCAGATTCTGTTTTGATGTATCATCTTCATTGAAAAAGTACTTCATGTATGTGCGGTCATCGCGCCAGTCAGGCCTGTTTTGTATTGTAAGATAGGCATCATGCAAAGATGCTGCTATATATCCATGCTGTGCCTTGTGTGATATTGTGACATTATTAATGCTTAAATCCCTGTATGTTTTTACATGGCCATGAAGTTCATTTACAGGAATAGCCAGGGTGGTATTGCTTTTATTCATATTCATGTTGTACAGTTGAACCTGGTTGTTAAGCCTGTTTTCCAGGGCATTTCGTATGCTTATATATGAGGAACTGCCGGACGGGTTGCTGTTTTCAGGATAAATATTAGAGATATACTCCTCTTCAAGGTCGCGCTTTCCTTTTTGAGCTATGTCATAAATTCTGGAAAGAGCCTGCATTGTGCACAAAAGCTCAATAACAAGATTGGTTTGAGTGCTGTTCATCCCGAAATTATGGTTTATTATTCCGGAGAGCTTCCCTTCTGTTAGTACTTCAGCGTAATCTGTGAGTTTGTTTATGATTTTGCTGAAACTGTTATAATCAACAAAGGGAGTGATTTTTTGTATTAAATCGGTTACCCGGCTGTTAATTATTTTTTCCATGTAAATCCTTTCCTTTTTTTATTAAAAGTCCGCTTGAAAAAGGGTAGTGGTAAAATTATGAGATTCCTGCATGCGCAGGAATGACAAAAATAATCTTGCTCACCTTCCCTATATTCTTTCTTCATTAAAAAGATAATAAAAAAAGAATCCATATTTATTAAATCCAATATACGATGACATTATCCACAAAATTAAACTGTTACCTTGAAAAAGAAGATTTTAGTTTTAAATTTATATTGACGTATAAAAAGTTTAATGAATTGAATAATCTACTTCAAGTATAATTTATTAATGAACATGGCTATATTGCGTTTTTTTGATAATAATCGGGGGCAAAACTGTAATGATCAATATACTGGTTGTTGAGGATAATAAACCTTCAGGTCTTATATTGCAAAAATTGCTTCTTAAATTAGGCTATACTGTTACAGCAATAGTAGCAACTGGTGAAGAGGCAATTAGCGAAATTGAAAAAAACAGACCCCATCTTATACTTATGGATATTGTACTTGCTGGTAAAATTGATGGAATTGAAACAGCGGAAAAAATTTACAGGCAATACAATATCCCTTTTATATATATAACATC
>JBBAGC010000362.1:0-2943 GCA_041655115.1 Spirochaetota bacterium
TCCATCTTATCCAATAAGAGCCTCATTAGGCTTTAACCTTGATGATGTAATCAAGCATGTAAAAGGGGATATTGGCTTCACTGATATTGAGTTTGAGTTAACAATTGGAATGGGGTTACATTATTGATCTATCAAATTTTATTTTTGGACGGTTTGAGATGATTTTTATTGGTAGGAAAAGATTTTTTGTTTTTCTTTTAGTGTTTATTTACCTTTTGCTAAGTCAAGTCATTTTTGCTACAGAAAATCATATTTCTGTACCACTTAATCATAATGTATATAATATTTTAAAAAATGTAGAAATTCGAGGACTTGTACATTCTTTACCTAAAGTAAAACCTTACCCAACATCAACCCTGATTAATATTTTAAAAGAATTAGATACATCTAACCAATTAACAAAAATAGAAAGGGACGAAATTAAGTTATTATTGGAAGAATTTACATTTGAACAAAAAGATAATTCAGTTAAATCAATTTTACAAAATGGCTCCTATTTTACTCATTTAGAAAAACTTAATATTGGTACTAAGTTTGGAATTAAGTTAAATTTCCAGTATGGACAATCTATTAATAATTTTTCAGAAATAGATTCTAGAAATGGTGGGGAAATTTATTTATCTAGCAATATTAGTAATTATGTTTCAATTTTTATGAATATTGGCCTTAGATTTGACCATCTTAATCACAATTTATTTATGAAAAATGATTTTGACATACCTTCAAAAGGCAAGTATGATACATTTTGGGACCATGACGGAAATCATCTCTTATATTATGGGATTTATGCAACGCCTGAAGTTAGCTCTTCTTTGATGAATGGAAGATTGAACATAAGATTTGCTTCTATTGAAAGAGATTGGGGAGTTGCTACTAATAATTTGATGATTAGTGGATCAGCCAATTCATTCAATGCATTTGAATTTACAATAGAGCCTTCTTCTTGGCTGAATTATTCGTTTATAGCTGGCTCTTTGGGAAAATTTTATATTAATGATAGTATTTTAGACAATTCTGATAACTTTTATTCAGATTACTTTTTTTCCGATAAATTACACGAACGTAAATATGAAAACAATATAACTGCTCATAGAGTTGAAATTAATCTGCCCTTTAATTTGAAATTTGGAATATATGAATCAGTAATTTATAAAAGGCGATTTGAGTTTGGTTATTTAAATCCATTTTCTATTTTGATGTACGAACAAAATATTATGGGTGATTTAGATAACATGTTAGCAGGATTTGACTTACAGTGGACACTTCCAAAATATTTTAGAGCTTACATTGTTGCAGCAACTACAGAGATGAATGAAATTAATCCCAAAAGATTTTTTATAGCTCCAAGAAATGTTATGGGCTTGCAAGCAGGCGTAGATATAAATATACCTTTGCTATCATTTACTACTGCAACAGTTCAATACACTTATTTAGCTCCTTTCTTTTATACACATATTCCTGACTTTGATGAAGAAGGGGATATTGTTTCAGAATTAACCTTTGTCAATGAGGGGAGAAATATAGGCTATCCTTTGCGCCCTAGCTCAGACGAATTATTAGTAAATGTGAATTTCAATTTAAAAAATAAATGGGATGGATCTTTAACATTTAAATACCAACGTAGAAGTGGCCAATATGGTTGGAATATAGATAAGTTTATGTCTTACGCAGCAGCTAAAAATGATGAATATAGTGACAAAAATTTTAATAATTACATTTTTGAAAAAAGTGTAGGGATTGTTGCAACTATAAATAAGACAATGAAAAATTATCCCTTAAAATTCTCAGCATCATATATCATTAACATGTCAACAAAGAGAGAAAATCTCCCAGAACCTATTAAGGCATGGGATTTAGACGGAAAAAAACCTTATGATGGAGGGGGACCCCTAACTAGCTTAGACTATTCGAAATTTCCTGTTACTGAGTATGAAGTAAGTGGCCCTTGGACTTCATGGCGTGTTAATAATGCATTAAGAATTGGAATTAATATTTGGCTTTAATTGGGAAAGAATAATGATAATACTTTTTAGAAACAAAATAATTCGTAAAAGGATTTTAATTTTTTTAATTCTATTATTTATCGGATTCTCTTTATTTGCCTGGAGTGGAGATATCTGGAGTATAAATCTTGAATCAAATTTAGATTTTAATTTAAGTAACAAATTTGCAGATTGGCGCTTATATGATATAGAGTTTATAGAGGGATTCAATAATAGAAAACCTATATTAGAATTAGATTTTTCTTTAAAAAAAGGTTTTTGGTTTTTTATAACCGAAGGGACAGTTTTATCTTTAAGACCATCTGTGTTGCTTGATCTGGATAGTTTTTTTTCACCGATGGTTAAAAATTCATATTTAGAATATGACAACGGATTTATTTATGGAAGCATCGGACGTAGAAAGCAAAGTATGGGAGTCTCTGATTTTAACCTTTTCGTAAATAGAGATATGCCTTTCTATGATGGCTTTAATTTATCAGTTGGGAAAAAAACTGGCTTTCGCTTTGACAGTTTAATTAGTGTGTCAAATATATCAAAAATTTATCAATCACATTCGACCCCTTCTTTTAAAAATGAGGATGATTCTCCTTCGACATCTATAGAATCACGATACACTAATCAATATAGTAAATATTTTATGTATCATGCTTTAAGTTATGTAGGAAAAAGCTGGTTTTTGATGATAGGAGAATCTGCAATTTTAGCGAATCCTAAAAGTATCGGAGATTTAAATATCTTTGCAAATATTCATAATGAAAATTCTGAACGGGCAAACGTTGGTATGGAATTTCAGTTTGCAAAAACAATTAATTCAAATTTTATGTTTTATTCAATGTTGGGTATTGATGATCTTCCCGTTTTAGCATCGCATAATACCCCTGAAAATTTAACAGAAACTCCAAGTGCTATGGCAATGGGAATTGGTTTGAAATGGCAATTG
>JBBAGC010000363.1:0-2934 GCA_041655115.1 Spirochaetota bacterium
ACAACAACAAGAGCTGTATCTTTTACCAGGGAAATAGCTTCATTACAGGTTGCAGGAATTGTTCTTCTAACCATTTGTGGCAAAACAATGCGTCGCATGGTTTGAAAATAATTCATATTAAGAGCCTTGGCTGCCTCGTACTGACCCTTGTCAATTGACTCAATACCGCCTCTATATATTTCAGTAAGATATGCTGAGTAATTTATAACAAAGGTAAGTGCTGCTGCTGTAAATGGTTCAAGGGAAATGCCAATTACTGAAAGCCCATAATAGGTAAAAAAAAGCTGCAAAAGGAGGGGTGTTCCACGGAACACCCATGTATAAAATCCCAGGCTTAGCCTTAAATACTTAAATTTGGAAATTTTAAGTATAGCCAAAAATATCCCAAGAGGGATAGACAGTAGAATTGTTATAAAAAACAACTCTACTGTAAGCACACCGCCCTTGAGTATAAATACTGCAGAATCTAAAACATAGTCTAAATAATTTTCCATTACTTAACGAGAATATTTTCTCCAAACCATTTTCTGGATATTTTATCTCCAGCTTCGTCATTTTTAATTTCATCAAGAACTTTGTCCAGTGCTTCTTTAAGGGAGGCATCAGTTTTTCTTATACCAACTCCATAAATCTCTCTGCCAAGATCCTCTTCAAGAACAACGAAAACACCTGGTTTTTGAGCCATGCTCCATCTGCCTGCAATTTCGTCAATAACAACAGCTTCTGTTCTTTTTGAAGCCAAATCCATTAAAGCTAAAGTATTATTTTCATATTTTTTAATCTCTTTAAGCTCTTTTACAAGATCAGGTCTTGAATTAAGGGCTTTTTCACTGGTGCTTCCAAGCTGAAGGCCTACAACCTTGCCTTTTAAATCCTCTGGTGTTTTTATATCACTGTCCTTGTTTACCATAATAATCTGTCTGTTATTCATGTATGGCTTGGAAAAGAGAATTTTTTCCTCTCTTTCTTTTGTCACTGTCATACCATTCCATACTACATCAATATCACCCTTGTTTAAACTAAAAATAATCCCGTCCCAGGCAACAGCTTTAAATTCAGCTTTTATACCCATTCTTTTTGCTGCTTCATTAGCAAGATCAATGTCTATTCCAACTATTTCGTTTGTATCCTTGCTCATATATCCCATTGGAGGAAATGCATCATCTAGGCCAACAACAATAACACCTTTTTCTTTAATCTTCTCAAAAGCCTTATCATCAGCGACTTTTTTTGCACAACCGGAAACCATAAATACTGCTACAGCTGACAATAAAAGAAACAATAACAACCTGTTTTTCATAAAAACTCTCCTTAAAAAATTTTTAATTGTAAACCAAAACCATATCCCTTAACTATATCTCTTTAAATATACTGCACTAATAAAAGTAAAATAAGGGATTATAACTTATAAAAATTTTGTTTACATTATTAAGTCAATATATGAACTTTAAGTATTATTATTCAATTATAATTTAATTTCAAAAATAATTTATATAGCTCATTCCGGATCTTTAGGGAAAGTTATATTATTTTCCATACACATCAACCCCCGGCGGAATGAAATTTTTTCTTTAGAAAATCCTTGGCCGCCGCCCCCTTATAGAGGGCTGATTAACTTGTTTTATACTTTATTAATGCACTTTTTTTATTTTAATGTTTAATAAAGTATAAATGTAAACAGATATTCAAAAGTCCCCCGATAGGGGATTTAGGGGGTTCTGTCTTAGGATAAAGGGAATGAAGTTTATTATGTTTCCCAATAATTTGGAATGAGTTAAATTAAAAAACAGGTGTTAATTTTTAAGGAGGATTAATGGCAAGAATTAAGTTAATTGAGCTGGAACAATACAGGTTTAAGCACGAACTTAAAATTTCTATTTCACATTTAAATTTTGCCGGACACGTGGGAAACTCGCAGATGGCAGACCTGATTCATGATGGCAGATTTCAAATGCTTAAAAGCATGGGCATAAACGAAATAAATTTAGGCGATAAAAAAACAGGAATTATTATGGGCGACCTTGTTATCAATTTTAAAGCAGAGCTTTTTATTGATGATATAATTTTAATTGAGTCAGATATTGGGGAAATTGCTGAAAAAGGCCTAAGATTTTTCCACCGCATATCAAAAAACGGAACAACAGCAGCTATTGCTGAAACAGGCTTTGCAGCATTTAACTATGTGGACAGAAAAATAGACAAGCTACCGGAAATATTTATTCAAAAACTGAATGAGTATAAAGGATAAATAAAAAACTTTATTTTGAAGTTAATGAAAAAACACCATCCCATTTCTGGGTTGGAGGTTTTTTCATAAAATCCTCACAACGAACAATATATGTCTTTGACGGCCCATCATCAGGGATTATTTTAAGGGCATCTTCAAAAGCTTTATGTGCTTTTTTCCACTGCCTTGATGCAAAAAGCTCCAGACCCTGATTATAGGCTTCAATTAAATCATATATTTTTTGTGGCAAATCATTTTTTCTGCTTAAAAGCTCATAAATAACAATAGCTTCTGATTTCCCCACAACACGAATTGTATCAAGCTTTCTTGTTTCAACCTGATCCTTTACAGCTTCATAAGTAAACTGACTTATCATTGCTGTGGTACTGTAAAATTTATTTGCACCCTCAAGCCTTGAAGCAAGATTTACCGAATCCCCCATTGCTGTATAGTCCATTCTCATGCTCGAACCCATGTTGCCTACAACAGCATCTCCTGTATTCATGCCCATTCGTACATAAAGTTCATGCTGGCCTGTAGCCCGCCACTGTTCCTGCATTTCTCTAAGCCTTGCTTTCATATCAATTGCTGCCAGACATGCCCTTAATTCATGGTCAGGATATGACTGTGGGGCTCCGTAAAAAGCCATAATTGCATCACCTTCATACTTATCAATAGTGCCACCATGAGATATGATAATATCTGTC
>JBBAGC010000364.1:0-2914 GCA_041655115.1 Spirochaetota bacterium
GTATCTCAGGATAATCTGGAAAAGGAGGCTGCAGATTATGGCATAAGACCTGTACAAAGCAGGGAATTTGAAAGTGACCAGATAAAGGTAAGAAACGTCTACATGGGTCTGGTAATACAGCATGCTGATCTTATAGAAAAAATTGAAGCATTAACATCGCCTGCTGGGCTTGAATATGAAATAACATCCCGCATTGAAAAAATGACCTCTAAAATTGACAGGCTTATTAAAATGAAAGAGCCCCTTAACCTTGTGCTTTATCTTGATCCCAGGCTTAAAAAACTTTCTATTAAGGGAATTGAAGAGCTGGAAAAAACTGTGGAAGAAGCAGCAAACCTTAGCAACAAAAGCAACTATGGTAAAATAAAATTTCAGGTCATAAATCCGGCTGATTCAGATGCAGAGGAAAATCCGGCATTATACGGAATCCCCAGACTTAGATGGAAGAGCATAAGAACATCTTCGGGCGAATTGGTAAAAGCAGGTGAAACAGACTTTGGTCTGGTGCTCCTGGGAGAGGAAAGGTTCAGTATAATAGATATTAGCATTGTTCCAACGATTTTTGGTTCTAATGCAATTTCAGGTACAGAGAGCCTTGAGGATAAAATCAACACAGCAGTGGGAGATATTTTGAAAGCAAGCAGGGATGTGGCATATGTTGTGGGTCACGGCATACCTGAACTGCGAGATGATAGAAACCCGGAAGGTGCTGCGCTCTTTAATGAATTGCTTTCAGATATGTATAATCTTGTTGAGGTTGATCTTTCTGAAGATCCTGTTCCGTCAAATATAGATGTAATGATTATAAATGGTCCTGTAACTGAATTTTCTCAGGAGGAGAAGTATAAAATCGATCAGTTCCTTATGCAGGGCAAGTCTCTTCTTTATTTTGCCAACTCCTTTGTAGAAATTGATCCAGGACAGGGGCAGGATTTTATGGGAGCCCAGCCCATGGTTATCCCTGTATATTCAGGGCTGGAGGAAATGTTTGAACACTATGGAATAAAGATAAACAAAGACGTTGTTCTTGATTTAAACTGTGCTAAAGTTAACCTCGGAGAAGAGATAAGCAGCTATCCCCTTATGCCTGTTATAAAAAAAGAGGGATTAAGCAAAAACAATATTGTTACTGAATATATTAACAATGCCCTGTTTATAAAAACTTCATCTATTGAGCCTTCCCTGAATGATGAAAATAAGGACTTGAATTATTATGAGCTTATAACTACTTCTCCTGAAACCTGGACAATGGAAGGAAGGGTGAGTTTTAACCCTTATTCAATGACCCCTCCTGCAAGGGATCAAATGAAAAGTCGGGCAATAACAGCCCTTGTTTCAGGAAAGATGGAAAGTTATTTTAAGGATAAAAAATATTCAGCAGAAACAAAAACAGGAGGAACTTTTACCAGGGATAAAGGCCTTTTGGATACACCGGGTTCAGGCGAGTCCAGGCTGCTTGTAGTTGGCTCATCTGAAATCGCTACATCAGCATTTATTGACTATGCAATTAAAAGTGGTTCAGCAAAAGGAGGTGGTGCATATTCAAATGATGTGCTTCTTCATGGCTTTGTGGACTATCTTGCTGGCAATAGCTATGTACCGGAGATGAAAGGAAAGAGCATAAGCTTCACTCCTCTGGACAGGACAGATGATCGCACCAGACTTTTACTTAAAATAATAAATATGGCTCTGGTTCCTTTTTTTGTGGTTCTTTCAGGATTTGTTGTATGGAAAAGGCGCATTGCCAGAAAAAAAATCATAGAAAAAGAATTTATGCAAGGGGTTAATACATGAGCAGAAAAAAAATTATCAGTCTGGGAATAATAGTTCTTTTGGGAATTGCCATTCTAATCCCTCGAATTACCTTTAATGATTCAGTACCTCTTCTTGAGCCATGGAAAGAGTCTGCAGATGAAATAATTGTAAAATCCAGGGATTATGATATAAGGATATATAAAGAGGGCGATAGCTGGTTAATCAATACTCATGCCTATGCTGCTGATAGCGAATCTGTTGAAGTAATGCTTAATAAAGTAAAAGAGTTAAAATTGCTTGATCTCATATCAGAAAAGGGTTATACTGAAAACTATAACCTTACTGATGAAAAAAGAGTTCATGTAAGGGTGAGCTCAAAAGGGAAGGTTTTAAGGGATCTTTATCTTGGGAAAGATGGTTCAACCTATAATCATGTTTATGTAATGGTTGATGATTATCCTGATATATATTTGACATCAGGTTTAATGGCTGCTGATTTTACAAGGGAGATAGATGACCTTAGAGATAAAAAAATAATAGATGTAAAGCGTGAAAATATTGAATCAATTTCTATAAGGTGCAAGGGTAAAACATATTCATTTTACCAAAAGCTTTCAGAAATCTCCAGAGAGGACGAAAAGGATTCCTTTGTAGAAGAGGAAAGAAAATGGTATTGCGCTGGTTATGGGAACAGGGAAGTGGCATCTGAAAGGATAAACTCCATGCTTTCATCCTTTGGCCCCTTAAAAGCTGAAACATTCCCTGAGGGAATTTTTGAAAAGTCGTTAAAAAATGCAAGCTGTATAATAAAGATCAGGGCTGGGGGCAGGGATATTCAGCTTGATATATTTGATAAAACAAAGGATGGTAAACTGATCGCCACATCATCTGAAAATCCCTATGTGTTTACAATTGGGGAATGGATTGCTCAACGATTTTTTATTGAAAAAATAAATGAAGTTTTTGTTAAATAAAAATAGTTTCATTTTTTAAATAGCCCTATATTATGAAATAATCTTTTATATTTTTTCAGGATAGGAGATGTTTCATTTTAACAGGTTTAATAATATTTTTTCTGAGAGGATGTAATATGTCTGAAAAAACATTAAGTCCCGGGAGTCAGTTAATAGTTGCGCAGGATATCCGGCCTGATAATCTG
>JBBAGC010000365.1:0-2914 GCA_041655115.1 Spirochaetota bacterium
CAAGACCATTATAAACAACGCTCATTTTTTCAGGACGAACCTTAAAAGCCTTTGTTATTTCTTTTGCCGAATCATGGGACACTGTAATTATATGATCCATGCGCCTTGAAACAATACCCTGCATAACAAGGGGATAGTAAAGCACCCGTTTAACCTTTAAAAGAAAATCAGATGGATACTCAAACCAGGTTGCCCTGTCTATATTAAGGGGATGATGAATTGTTGAAATAAAGGGTATGCCAAAATTTTTTATAAGAAGAAAACCATAACCTAAATTCTGATTATCATGTATAATATCAAATTTATACTTTTTCAAAAGCTCCTTGAGCTTCAAAAACGCCCTGAATGAAAAAGTTTCTATCTCAGGAAAAATCCCGAATTTTGAAGCTGTAAATTCATATAAATTCAGCGGTTCCAATGGAGCAAAAGGCTTGTGAGGTTTGATATAATTTTTTCTGTTATTAAAAAAATTATGATTGCTCACATAGTGCATGTGAACACCTTTCATCTCAGGGAAATAGGGAGGTCCCTGTATAACATGTACCTCATGACCCAGTTTTACAAGCTCCCTTGCAATATACATTGTATAAATCCCCTGTCCGCCACAAAAGGGATTACCTCTATATGTTAAGAGACAAATTCTCATTATCCTCTCCTGTATTCCTCTATAACCTGTTTGTAAACATCAAGGGTATTTTTTGCAGCAACAGGCCAGGAAAAATTATCCACTGCCCATTTGCGTCCCTTTTCACCCATAGTTTCAAGAAGTTTTTTATCAGATAGAAGCTTTTCAATTCCATTCTTAAGAGCAAGAGGATCCCCTGGTGGAACAAGAATTCCGCACTCTTCGGACACAACCTCTTTAAGAGCACCTGAGGTTGTAGAAACTACAGGAGTTTTACAGGACATTGCTTCAACAGCAGGCAATCCAAAACCCTCAAAAAGAGATGACATTACAAGCATGGTTTTTCTGCTATAAATGCTGACAAGATCTTCATAGCTAAGTTTACCAGTAAAGGAAACCCTGCTTTCCAGTCCCATTCTTTTAACCATGTCCCAGGCTGTCATTTTTTTAGGAGGACCATCATCAACAATTGTTAATGTCACATCTTCCGGAAGAAGCTTCATGGCTTCAAGAAGATAAACCAGTCCCTTTTTACTGTCCTCTGTATTGCCAACAAAAAGAAGGGCATTATCCTCCCTTTTTTCGCCTGTGTTTTGAAACATGTCTATATCCATTCCATTATACACAACAGAAACTTTATCCCTCTTAACCTTAAAGGCCTTATAAAGCTCATCCACCCCTTCTTTAAAAGAGGTTATAACCCTGTCAATTTTTCTTATAACAAAACCCTGCATAACAAGAGGATAAAAAAGAATTGTTGTCATTTTGGCCCAAAAGCCAAAATCATTAACAAGGTCAGCCTCCCTGTCCTTTGTCAAAGGATGATGCACAGTTGAAACTATTGGTATATTGTATCCTTTCATGGGAATTGTACCCCAGCCAAGGGACTGAATATCATGAATTATATCATAGCGCTTGGTCTTAAGAATTTTTTTTAATGCAAAAAAAGATCTGAAACTAAAGATCTCCATTTCATAGAAAAAGTGAAAACGTGTCATTATAAAATCTATAAAATTCCATGGTGAAAGGATTCGCTTAAGGTTTTCAAAGGGAATATCTTTAGTTCTAACTGACCAGATATTAAGATTTTCAATCTTATGCACAGTTGCCCATTCTTCAAGCGGATCCGGATATGGAGGTCCAACCATAACATCAACCTCAACACCAAGGCGTGCCAGTTCTTTTGACAGATTATATATATAAATACCCTGACCACCGCAATAGGGATTGCCCCTGTAACCAAGAATCAAGACTTTCATTAAATTGCTTTAATAATTCTTATTTGTTATCAACAGGAAGAGTTGTTCTTGTTGTAATTATTGCCAAACCAACCCAGAAAACCGCACCAAGAACAACTGCAGCTATTACAAGCGCAGGGATTGCAAGAGCCCAAAAACTCCGGATATAGACCCCGTAAATTAGCGCACATGCAAGTGCAGCCATGGAAACGCATAATAAAAATGCTTTAATTTTTGAATTATCTTTTTTTTCAACAATCTCGGGCATTGGAGGTACCACCTTTATAGTAAGAATAGTCCAGCCTATCCAGAAGCCTGTGCCAATTACTATTAAAGCTACAAAAAGTAAAGGGGCAGCTACTGAATAGTAGGTCAGATTATTTAATTCGCTTAAATTAACATTATTGAAAGCTGCTAAATCATAATAGTTTAAATAAAAAACAGAGTATATAAAAAATAAGAAAATAATAAATGATAATACAGTGGCCATAAAGCCCCAGATTTTTGCTCTTGGCATAATTTTACCTGTTAAAAATATTAATAATTTTATAAAGTCAGGTTAGAATTATAATGCTGATTGTCAACTTTATTATTAGGACTTCCATTTGGGAATAATTTTAATTATCTTGACAAAAAATCCAGGTAAAATCCCATAATATGGGCAAAATTCAGATTTAAATTAAATTAGCCATAAATAAATTTAAAAATATGTAAATTATTCTATAATGCCATGAGCAGTGAAAAAATTATTACTCTAAAAAATAATAAACAATTGACGATAATGAAAACAAAAGGATACAATTGATTTACAATGGGAATCAAAATGAAAGTAACTGCAGAAATAAAAAATAATTACATATTAATAAGTGTAAAAGGAACACTTTCAGTTGAAAACATATCCCCCTTTGAAGTTCAACTAAGCAAACACGTTGAAAACAAATCAGATATAATTATAGACCTTTCAGACCTTACCTTCATAGACAGCTCCTCTCTGGGAATAATCGTTGTTTATTTTACTAAATCTGAAAAAAACAGCAACCACTTTGCTCTC
>JBBAGC010000366.1:0-2913 GCA_041655115.1 Spirochaetota bacterium
GCTACTGATATAGCAAAAGGAGACGGCGAATATCTTGATACTCTTGCTCATCTGATGAAAGTTAACAATAAAATAGAATTTAAAAGCAAACTTCACCAGAACTTTAACAAAATCTATAATTCAAAAGACATCCAGTCACAGGAAGTTGTAGCTAATATCAAAGATATTTACAACAGCTAAAATTGAAAAACCTCAGGTATATTGTTCTATATAAGTACGGCTTTAATGCCGTACTTATTCTATTTATATTAGTAAATAATATTTATGCTGAAAATAAATCTCTGGAAATTCCGGACACTCATAAATCATATATAGATTCCCTGGTTTCTACTGCTTTAAAAAATGAACTCCACAATGATATTTACTGGCACACTCTGCTACACTATAAAAAATCCGGCAAAGGTATTAAAAGTTTAGTTGATGATCCTGCTTTTTTTCTTTCAGATGAAGGGAAAAAAAATTCTGAAAAAGAAATGGAAGCCACCATCCGTTCTTTTTTTACCAAGCCTGTGGATGGGACTATACACCCAACAGCAAAGTTTACAGCAAGGTTTGACTGGCTAAGTACAAAATTAAATATAGACAAAACTTCTCTTTATTATAATGGGGAGGAAAAATTTACCGAATTTT
Source organism: Spirochaetota bacterium (assembly GCA_041655115.1). Classification (GTDB taxonomy): domain Bacteria; phylum Spirochaetota; class UBA4802; order UBA4802; family UBA5550; genus JBBAGC01. The sequence goes on from JBBAGC010000366.1 coordinate 631, forward strand.
ATAACAGCCTGTCCCCATCGAGCATAACTCTTGTTTTTCCTGCAGGCTACATGAACAGCCCTGCTTCCATGTATGGACACACTCTCTTAATAATAGAATCCGAAAATCAAAGTCGCCTCATGGCAAGAGCAGCTAACTATGCAGCAATAACAGATGAAACATTTGGCCCGATTTTTGCTTTTAAAGGGTTGTTTGGTATTTATAAGGGATATTTTTCATTTCTTCCATATTATCAAAAGATAAAGGAATACAGTGACGGTGAAATGAGGGATATGTGGGAATATGAATTAAACCTTAATAAAGAGGAAATTGAAAAAGTAGTCAGACACATAGTGGAAATTGAAGACATTTATTCAGACTACTATTTTGCTGATGAAAACTGCTCCTTTAATTTACTCTATCTTCTTGAAGTAGCCCGGCCTGAAACAGCCCTTACTGATTCATTTTTCTGGACTGTTGAACCAATTGACACTCTAAGGGTTGTGGATGAAAAAAAATTTATATCTAACATAACATACAGGCCATCATTGTATTCAAAAATTCAGCATCTAAAATCGTTTCTCTCAAAAGAAGAGCAATCTATTGTGCTTGCAATATGTAAAGGTAAAATGGATATTTCCGGGCTTGATAAGACAAACTTATCTGATACCAGGAAAGTTATAATCTGCGACCTGGCAATTGAATATCTTAAATTTATGGCTGCAAAAGGCGATATTAACCAGGAGGACTACAGGAACCGCTTTCTATCTGTATTAATGAAAAGAAACTCACTTAACATTGACTATGCAATACCAGAGATAAAAACTCCAGTTTCCCCAGAAAAATCCCACAGATCACAAAGGATATCAGCAGAAGCAGGATACAGGATGGATCAGTTCTTTTACTCTATAGCATACAGGTATACTGCACACAGCCTTATGGATCCTGATGATGGATATAATAAAAATTCCCAAATAGTATTCGGCAATATTGAAGCAAGGTATTATCAGAGAGACAACAATTTTAAACTGCATAGATTTGATCTGATAGATCTGATATCGCTCCCTGCATCTGACAGATTTTTTACAAGCGCCTGCTGGGATTTCAAAACAGGTTTTATTCAAAACACTGTTGAAGATAGAGATATTTTATCATACTGGATTAAAGGGGCTTCAGGTTTAAGCACACTTGTTGGAAAAAACACGCAAGTGTATCTTATGGGAGGTTTAAAATTTTTCTTTGCTTCAAAATACAGCAATAACACCGACTTTCATGCTGGAGCAGAAACTGGAATACTTTTATCATTAGGCCCATGGAAGGGGCATTTTTTTGGGAACTATTATTATGTACCTGCTGGATTTAAAAGACATGCTGTTACAACAGGTTTTTCCGAAAGATTAAAAATCACACAAAGTGTATCACTTATGACCGATTACTCATACAACAGAAACATGGGTCACTCCTGGCACCACGTATCATTAAACTTCAATTTATACTTTTAAAAACTTGAATGACCTCACCCCGACTTCGTCGCGCCCTCTCCACATGGAGAGGGCTTTGTAGTATAAAATTTTATGGCTATACTTTAAAATTTAAAATTCATGTAATTATACAGTTAATATTTACAAAAAATTCATGCTACTAATTCCCCTTCTCCATTGTGGGGAAGGGGATAGGGGATGGGGTCTAAAAGAAAACCGAAATGAATTTCTTCTACTCTTATTTGTTGACAATTTTAATACTGTTGATTAAAATATTTTTTTCTAATTTCTGCGAGGAATAATATGTCAAAAAAAAAGACATCCTTTAAAACCCGAATTAAAAATCTTAACAATAAAAAAAATGCTCTAATTGATCATATAATAAAAGTTTATGAAGGATATTCATTTGAAAATGACGTAGTTAACAGGCTTATAAATGCTGCAAAGGTTTTTGTTGTTGCTACAAGAAAGTTTCTTGTTGATGACTGCTTTACAAAAGCTTCAGCAGTTGCCTATACTGCCATTATTTCACTAATACCAGCCCTTACTGTTGTGCTTACATTTTATACAATATTCTCTGGTGCAGAAAATAAAAAAGATGACCTTTTTAGAGAAGTTTCCATTTTCATGATAGATCACGGCATTAAAATAAACATTGCCCCTTTTATCGAAGCAATTTCAAAACTTATAGATAATGCAGCACGAATAGGGGGAATTGGTGCAGTTGTAATGCTTTTTACAGCAACAGGAACACTGCGGGCAATTGAAAAAGCATTAAACGATATATGGAAGGTAAAAGCCGAGCGCTCAATTTTACAAAGGG
>JBBAGC010000367.1:0-2906 GCA_041655115.1 Spirochaetota bacterium
CTATTTTCCTAAGGTTGGGAATGGCCCCTATGAAAACTGGCTTCCCTGGGATAATGATTTGAAAAGCTCACCAGTGTATCAGGAGAGACAGCAGATAGAAAACAGGGATCTTTATCTGCTTGGTGCATTCAGAAATCTGGTATCAGGAGTAACAACTGTATCTGACCATATTCCTCACTTTGTAGCTGAACCTTTTTATGATCTGCTTCCAACAAAGGCTATAAGAAATTACGCACTTGCACATTCAGTTAATTCATTTGCACTCAAATGGGGAGATGAAATCAGCGAGGAGTACAAAAAGGCAGTTGAAAAGGATATTCCCTTTATCACTCATATTTCTGAAGGTTTTGATAATGAAACTGTTGAGGATGTGATTACCCTGGACAGGCAGGGGGGTCTGGGAGAGCACTCTGTTTTAATACATGGTATTGCTTTTTCTGAAGAGGACATAGATTTAATTAAAAGTAAAAAGGCATCTGTTGTCTGGTGTGGCGATTCAAACATGTTTATGTTTAATAAAACAACCAATATAAAAATGCTTCTTGATAAGGGAGTGAATGTCTGCATAGGCACAGATTCACCCATGTCTGGCGGGGAAAATATTTTAAGCGAGATTAAATTTGATAGAAAAATATATAAAAAAATGTACGGTCAGGAGCTTTCTGACGAAACTATATATAGAATGATAACTGTTAATGGCGCAAAGGCTTTTCGGCTGCATGACCATGGTTCAATAAAAACCGGGAATGTGGCTGATTTTGTAGTCGTAAAAGATAGGGGCGGTTCCTTTATTAATTCTGTTGTTTCTTCCAGTTTAAAAGATATAATGCTTGTTGTTATCAATGGAATGCCTGCTTATGGCGATATTGAATACGCAGGTCTTTTTGATTCGCTTAAGATACAGTATCAGGAGATAGTTCTCGATGGCAGGGAAAAGGTTGTAATTGGGGATCTGCTTGGGCTTTTAAAAAGAATAAGCAGAGCTGTGGGTTTTAAGAAAACATTTCCATTTTTGCCAGTTGATTTTTAATCAGACTTAAGGAGAGATAATGGCCAGGGGCATGCAGAGCGGAATAATGACCAGGGTTTATAAATCCGGCTCAATTATTTATTTTGAAAATGATAAAAGTGAGTATATTTATATCCTTAAATCAGGCAGGGTTTGGCTCACTTATACAAAGATAGATACTGGCGAAGAGATAAAAGAGGATGTTCGTCAGGGAGAGTTTTTTGGTGTAAAGTCTGCGCTTGGGAAATACCCCAGAGAGGAAACAGCCCAGACCATAGGGGAAACAGTTGTGCTGGTTCTTACCCTGGCTGATTTTGAACGCCTTATTTTGAAAAATGTCAATGTTGTAAGAAAAATGCTTCGTGTATTCAGCAATCAGCTAAGAAGAATAGGCAAAACTGTTCGCACGGTTCTTGGTGAAAGCGATAATGTTACACCTGATGTTGAGCTTTTTAGAATTGGGGAGCATTATTATAAGGCCGGAGATTATACCAAGGCTTCGTATGCTTTTAAAAGATACATGGAATATTACCCTGATACTGATTATGCCAAGGTCGCAATGGACAGAATTAAAACAATAAGCTCCGGTACTGTGAGTATATCCTCTCCTGGCAAAATGGTAATAGACTCTTCAGATGCTGATTTGGATGATTTCTCCATGGGTAAGGGCAGTGACGATATGTTTAATATTGACAGTAACGGCTCTCTGGGAAGTGACTCATCTGATGATTTTGCAATTTCTTCAGAGTTTTCAAGTGAAATGGATGATTTTATAACAGATTCAGATGACTCCCTTGATGATTTTGGTGATTTTTCTTTTGATGAGCCTGTTGAAAAGAGTTCAGGAATTAAAGCTTTATTTGATGATGGACTGTCTCATTTTGACATGAATAACTATTTGGACGCAATAGAGGTTTTTCGTGGAATTATAGAAGATGGGGAGCCTTTAGGGGATTATGAAAAAAAGTTTTTTATTGATTCTTATTTTTATATTGGAAAATGTTATTGGGAAATGAAGAAGTATAAAGATGCAATGACTCATTTTGGTGAGGTAGTAAAAAAATATCAGGATTCTGTAAATTTTAAGGCTTCACTTTTTTATATAGGCGAGATTTTTTCTGCAGCAGGACAAAAGGAGAAAGCCCTTTCCTATTATAACAGGGTGCTTAATATGACTCCCAAGGACGCTTTGAATTCAAAGGCGCTTGATAAAATTAAGGTATTACAGAAAAGTTAGGTACAGCGTATGCTTGAACTTGATGAAAAATTTTTTGCACGCTTTGGAGTTGAGTATTCACCAAATGAGATAATTTTTTGTGAATATGAACCAGGATATGAGTTTTATTTTATAAACAAAGGCCGTGTTAAAATTGTTAAAATAATCAATGACAGGGAAAAAACAATTGATGTGCTTTCCACTGGAGATGTTTTTGGAGAAATGGCAATTCTTGAAGAGGAGCCAAGGTCAGCAACAGCTATTGCTATTGATCATGTAAGGGTTTTTAAATTTCATAGGGACAACTTTGATACTTTGCTCCAGGGTAATCCTCAACTGGCTTATAAACTGCTTTTGATTTTTTCCAAAAGAATTTATGATGCAAAGCGAAGGCTTATGATTCTTCTTCTTGAGGAGCCTTCTGTAAAAGTAATGGATGTAATGATTATGCTTGCTGAACAGAACCCGCAACTTGATATTGAAAATGAAATTATTTTAAATACCACTTCACAGCAGATAGCAAACTGGGCAGGAATGGCTGAAAGTGAAGTACAAAAAGAATTGACACATTTAGCCCGTGTTGCAAAAATCGACCTCTTTGATGACAGGATAGCAGTTAAAAATATCCGTGACTTTCAGAGAATTGTTACATCAAGAAGGAAGAACCTCTTTTCATAACAG
>JBBAGC010000368.1:0-2892 GCA_041655115.1 Spirochaetota bacterium
ATCAAGAACAATGACTACTCTTGTAAAAGCAGTAGTCATAAGTATTATAGATGGAGCCAGAGTAAGTATGGATAACAAGAACAGTATTTGCAGACTAAGAGCCACATCTTTTGGACTTGTTGCCTCTGAAATATCAAAGGCAATTTTGGGAATAGGCATCCTAACCCCACCAATGTCCTGTGCTACAAGAGCAGCGGGAATCAAAAGGAAAAACCCCAAATAGGCAAATAATGAATATCTAATCTTCATTTGACCTGTTCATTTTCTTTAGTCTGTTTTTTTGACTATTAAGATATGAAACATCCAAGTCCTCACCAAACACCTCTTCCATTTTATAAACCTTGCCCTTTCCTTCCCTTTTCTGATTAATAAGGGAAACTGCCTTACCTACCTGCTCAGTGAGAAATTCCTGAAAACCCTTACCAGCAACAGGGGCAGATCTTGAGCTCAAAAGTCTTATCCTGTCTATCTCATCCTTATCCTTTATTTCAGTAAGAAGATTGATGTTGTTTTCCGAAACGCCTAACAGAAAAACTTTTCCAGCCATGTCCACAACATGAAGTGTTTTCCCAGGTCCAAGTGACACAACAGAAAGCACCTGCACAACATTTTGACCTGATAGCTGTATCCCTGACTTCTGCTGTATAAATCTGAAAAACATGTAAAAACCAGCTGCTAAAAGTCCAAGAACAAGAAGAGTTTTAAGCATAAGCCAGCCATAGGACTCCTCCTCTACCCTGGGTCTAAAATCATCCTCAACAAAACCCTCTCCTGGAGCTGCTTCTGCTGTTTCCTTTTCTTCCTGCGTTATGTCTCTTTTAACTTCAAAACTTTTCCCCTGCTCCTGCTTATCCTGAGAAAAAGCATAAAAATAAGAAGTACTGCTTATAGAAAAAAACATAAGAAAAAGTAAAAAGAGGCAAAGGATTAAACCTTTACTGTTATTAAAAATTATTGCATTATTATGTCTCATAGTGCCTTGCAATTAAGCTCTTTCCTATATTTAATTTCCAATACATTCACCTGTATAAAAACAGTTAAAGCTATATTCTTAGAGCTGATATAAAAATCCAGCTTCTTAATAAAACAAAAAACTACTTATGCACTGTACGAAATCTTTCATCCTGACTAACTATGTCAGTTACACGAACACCAAAGTTTTCATCAATTACAACAACCTCTCCCTTGGCAATCAGCTTTCCATTAACCAGAAGGTCTACTGGCTCACCTGCAAGCTTATCAAGTTCAATAATGGAACCTTCACCAAGCCCGAGTATATCCTTAACAAGCTTTGATGTTCTGCCAAGCTCAACAGTCATGGTCATTTCAACATCAAGAAGGAGACTTATATCTCCATAACCGCCTGTTGCTATGCCCTCTCCTATTTGAGGAAACCGCACAGAGCTTATCTGAGCCTGAGGAGAACTGGGCTGCTGTTGAAATGCCGGGCTTCCCCCTCCACCACCAGCTACTCTTCCCAGAGTTGAAGCTATACTGCTGTCCATAATATGGTACAGCTTGGAATTCATTACTCCATCAATTATAATATCATAGGTTATTTTTACCAGCTCACCAAAAGGAAGATGAAGAGCATCACCACTCTCTGCAATTGATACAACAGCAGGCGTAGTATTAACAGTGCCTCCTGTTTTGTTTCCAAACTGGGTTGCCATTGATGAAATAAACTGATTTGCAAACTCCTGAATTGTGCTTTGATGTGCATCAGATATTTCAGCAGGAACAGTGCCTGATTCATCCCCCATCATAAGGGAAGAAATAGACCCGGCATCATTATAATTAAAAATTACAAGATTTTTCCCATTTATGCTTCCTGTATAATCCATTGAAACCTGAACATACCTTCCGTGGAAATCATGCTTCATTGCATCCTGGGGTTTAACCTCAACCACAGGGTTTGACAAAACAAGATTCTTCCCACCCAGGTATCCGCTTAAAGAAGGAGCAACCAGAGCCACTGCTGAATTTATCAGATTACGCAAACTGCCCTGCTCTGCCGGAGTAAACAGCGAAGAACCACTATCAGGGAAAGACATATCCAGCCCCCCAAGGGGATCCGGTGCTGAGGTTATATCATCAGCTCCCTGTAATAGAGCATCTATTTCGTCTTGTGATAAGGAGCCGTCTCCCATAACTTCCTCCAATTTAGTCTTTGTCAATTGCCATAATTGACGGAAAAATTAATTTATAACAAATTCCTTAAAGTAAACCTCTTTTACCTTTCCTGAAATAAGCCTTATATTGATATGTGCCTTTATCTCCTCTCCAAGGGTTAAAGCCCCGGTCATGGAATTTAACTCCTCAAAAGTTTTACCCTGGAGAAGAATATTTATAATATGCTGTATCTCATCTCTTCGCTTTATAAGCTCATTATTCAGCTCAGGGCTGGCTTCATAGGCCAATGAAATCTGCAGTTTAATAAAATGAGGCTCGGCATCTGAAGTTGTCTTTGAGAATGCCGGAAGCTCATAAGTAGCCAGGGGCGGAGGTGGTGGTGCTGCTATTATGTCCTGACTCTTTTCGTACCTGCTCTCCTGAACATTTTTGGCAACCAGGAAAGAAATACCTATCATAAGGACAATCAGTATTATACCGCCCGCAATATACAAAAGTATTTTTACAATTTTAGATGTATCTGCGCTTTCCTCAATCCCTCTTGATTGCGCCTCATCTTCCATCAAATCTCTTTCTTCATCACCCATATATTCCGCCATTATTCCGGTTTAAAAAACCATATATAATATTTAATTACAAACCCCGCAACCAGGACACTTATGTGACATAATAGCAAACATTAATGTAACATGTCAATTAATTTATTCATTAACAGAAAAATGTTACTATTATTTGCTACCTCCATTCTTCATCAGGCAA
>JBBAGC010000369.1:0-2889 GCA_041655115.1 Spirochaetota bacterium
AACCGGTGCTGTAAGTGAAATTTTTCAGGAACCCTGCTCCAGTTTTGCTGCTGACTTTGTTGGAATGAGAAACATCTTTCCTGCCACATTCCACGGTTCAATTGCCAAATCAGGCGGTCTTGATATAGAGCTTGCAAGGCCTATGAGTGACACATCAGGACATATTGCAATAAGACCTGAAAACATTGTATTAAGCAAAGAACAGTTTAATTCAAGTATGAGAAATTCTTTTAAGGGTAATGTACTATCCATAATTGATATAGGCTTTTTTTATGAAATAGATATTAAGGTATCAAATTTAATTTTCAGAAGTGTTATTGCCAAGGGTTCCCTTTATGAGCTGCAAATAACAGAAAATTCTACTATATACATATCCTTTAAAGCAACAGCCATACATAATTTTTAAAAAAACTCATTCCAGTGGGAACCAGGAGCCTTAAATCAATAAAAATAGCCTCTTAATATTTTTTTTCCTTGATTTATTCAAAGAATAAAACTTTTTAATTGTTTAATCTGTACATTCTTGACAATCTGCCATAATTAAAAAAAAAGTAATTATATTTTCTGGAGATAAAAATAATGAAAAAAATATCAATAATTGTTGCCTTGCTAATTTCAGCATCAATATTTTCAGGCTGCAAACAAAACGAAACCAGTGAAACAACAACCCTTTCCTATAGCATTTTTTTCCCTGCTACCCATGCTCAGGCCATAGCTGCTGAGAGCTGGGCAAAAGAAATAGAAAAAAAATCAAATGGCCGTATAAAAATAAACATGTTTCCAGGAGGCACTCTTACAAAGGCTGATGAAACCTATAATGGCATTGTATCCGGAATTGCTGATATTGGAATGTCATGTTTTGCATACACAAGAGGCCGCTTCCCTTTAATGGAAGTGCTTGATCTGCCAATTGGTTACCCTGATGGAATGACAGCAACAATTGCAGCAAATGAACTATATAAAAAAATGCAACCAAATGAACTGGCTGATGTAAAGGTACTTTATCTGCATGCACACGGCCCAGGCCTGCTTCATACAAAAAAACCTGTTAAATCCATGGAGGACATGAAAAGGCTTAAAGTAAGATCAACAGGCTTAAGTGCAAAGGTAGTCACTGCACTTGGTGGAATACCTGTTGCCATGCCCCAGGGCTCAACCTATGAAGCGCTTCAAAGGGGTGTGGTAGATGGAACATTTGCTCCAATTGAATCTCTTAAGGGATGGAAACAGGGAGAAGTAATAAGCCATACAACAAATAGTGTGGGTATAGGCTACTCTACCGGCATGTATGTTGTAATGAATAAGAATAAATGGGAAGCTCTCCCATCGGACATAAAAGATATTTTCACAGATGTAAGTGAAAGGTGGATAAAGATCCATGGTGAAGCATGGGACAGTGCAGACAGGCAGGGTTTAGAATATACAAAAAGTCTGAAAAATGATATTATAGAACTTGACTCTGATGAAAGCAAAAGATGGATTGATGCAGTAAAGCCTATACTTGATGAATATGTTCAGGAAATGAGAAAAATGGATCTCCCTGGAGAAAAGGCTTTATCCGAGCTTCAAAAGCTCATAAAAAAATAAGTCCGCAAAAAGCTTTTTTTTGCAGCCAAAAATCTTGTCAGGATATAATCCTGCTTATGGATAGTGCAGATGATAAAAAAAATTGAATACCTTGTCAAAGAAATAGCTGATAAGTTCAATATAATATCAGCAGCAGCAGTGGTGATGATAATGCTGGTTATAGTCATAGACATAACAATAAGGCTATTCAAAATATCATTGCCTGGAGCCTATGATATAGTAAGCCTCCTTGGAACTCTGGTAATAGCTTTTTCTTTGACATACACAACAGTGGAACAGGGACACATTGCTGTTGACCTGGTTTACCAGAAACTTCCTGCAAAAATACAACCCTATATAGACATTTTTAATAATATGGCAGGAGGTGTGTTTTTTGCAATTCTTGGCTGGCAAAGCTTTATCCTGGCAGGGAGCCTGAAATCAGCTGGAGAGGTATCGCTTACTATAAAAATACCAAGCTATCCATTTGTAGCAGGAATTGGATTAAGCTGTATCCTTCTTTCCATATATCTTTTTTTAAATTTAATCAAATCAGTAAAGAGGGCTTGTAAAATATGACACCAACAACAGCTGGTTTAATTGGCATAATAGCCCTTCTTGTCCTGCTCTTTGCACGAATTCCAGTAGGATTTTTAATGGCAATCATAGGCTTTTTAGGATTCGCATCAGTTGTGTCATTTGATGCAGCACTCAATTTAATTGCCAGCGATATTTATTCAGTTTTTTCATCATACAGCCTTACAGTAGTTCCTTTATTTGTACTAATGGGACAGCTTGCCTATCATTCAGGTATAAGCACAAGAATGTTTGATACAGCATATAAGTTCATTGGCTGGCTTCCAGGAGGGCTTGCAATAGCAACAATAGGAGCCTGTGCAGGTTTTTCTGCTATTTGTGGCTCATCAAATGCCACTGCTGCAACAATGGCAACTGCCACACTTCCTGAAATGAAAAGGTATAATTATAAGGCAGGTTTTGCAACAGGAGTTGTAGCAGCAGGAGGAAGTCTGGGAATACTTATCCCACCCAGTGTTGTATTTATTGTATATGGGATAATGACTGAACAATCCATAGGAAAGCTATTTGTTGCAGGAATTATACCAGGAATACTGCTTACATTCATGCTTATAGCTGCAATCCTGATATGGACAAAAATTAACCCGGAACTGGGACCTCCAGGACCAAAAACAACTTTTAAAGAAAAAATCAGATCCCTTTCAGGGCTTGTTGAAATAATCATTTTATTCACAATGGTAATGGGAGGTCTTTTTGCAGGTATTTTCACACCCACTGAAGCAGGAG
>JBBAGC010000370.1:0-2884 GCA_041655115.1 Spirochaetota bacterium
TCCTTACATAATGTTAATATTGGTGCTGAATTTGAAGATGGAAGTGAAATTATTGGAGAGTCAGATATATCTGAAAAAGGTAAAGAAAAAAAGATAAATCGAATTTTTTTAAGTCCTGCTGATGCAAAGGCTAATCCTGAAGCTGTAAAAGCTTTAAATGAAGCCGATGTAATAATATTAGGACCTGGTTCACTTTACACTTCTTTAATACCTAATCTGCTGTTTCCTCAAATTAGAGATGCTATAATCAGAAGTCAGGCTTTAAAAGTTTTTGTATGTAACATTATGACTCAGCCAGGTGAAACAAGTGATTTTAGTGCATCAGATCATATAAAAACATTGTATAATTATATACCGGGAAGTATTAACTTTGCTATTGTTAATAAAGGGGATATGAGTCAGGAATTGCTTAAAAAATATGAGATTGATGGAGCGTTTCCAGTATTTGTTGATAATGATGAATTAAAAAGCATGAATATTTTACCTGTAATGGATAATATTCTTCTTGAAAGCGATTATTTAAGACATAATTCAGACAAACTCGCAAGAATAATAATCAGATTGGTTGAAGAATATAAAAGTCTATGAAAAAATTCCCTGCAAATACAAAGTCATTAAAAAAGATACGAGAATATATTGAATCTTTTTTTAAAGAAAATAATATATTAGATAATATTCTAATAGAAGATATAAAGCTGATCACTATAGAATTATCTACAAATATAATAAAACATTCAAAAGAATCAAAAGAATTTTCTCTAAAATTACATTATAAAAAAAATTGTATTGAAATTGAATTTGAATTTATAGATAAAAATTTTAATTTTCCAAAAGAAAGATTTAAACAAAAAAAACTTGCACAGAATGGATTTGGATTGTATCTTATAAAAAACATAAGTGATGAATTAAAGTATGAATTTAATGAAAAAAATGGAGTTGTAAAAGTAAATGTCACAAAAAGAATTATTACTTGAAAATTATGATTTTAATTTACCGGAAGAGTTAATTGCTCAAAATCCACTTAAAAATCGAGAAAATTCTAGGCTTCTTGTAGTTGATATAACAAAAGGTGAATTTTATGAAAAAGTCTTTTCTGATATTGTAGAACTTATACCGAAAAACACACTTATTGTAAGAAATAACACAAGAGTTCTAAAAGCTAGATTTTATGGAAAAAAATTGACAGGTGCAAATATTGAAATATTTCTACTTAAAAATTTAGATAAATTTATATGGCATGCTCTTGCAAGACCAGGCAAAAGACTTTCTGTAGGAACAAAATTTATTTTAAGTGGAGGAGCTCAAGGAGAAATTTTAGAAGATATAGGTGAAGGAATAAAAAAAATCAGATTTACAGAAAACTTTAATAATGATTACATTTCAAAATTTGGAATAATACCATTACCTCCATATATAAAAAATACAATAGAAGATGATGAAAGATATCAGACAGTGTTTTCAGATAATGTGAATTCAGTTGCAGCGCCAACTGCCGGACTTCATTTTACTCAAAAAATAATCGATAAATTAATAAACAATGGAATTGAATTTGCAGATGTAAATCTTGGTATTGGACTCGGGACATTTAGACCATTATCAGAAAATTTATTAATAAATAATCAATTACATACTGAAAATTATTATATATGCAAAGAAAGTGCAGATATTATTAATTCATATAAAAAACAAAATAAAAATATAATGGCAGTAGGTACAACTTCTGTTAGAACACTTGAAGCAAATTACTCAGAATTTGGAAAGATTAATCCTTGCGAAAAAGAAACAGATATTTTTATATATCCAGGGTATGAATTTAAAATAGTTGATAGTATGCTTACTAATTTTCATCTGCCAAAATCCTCTCTTATTGTAATGATATCTGCTTTTGCAGGATATGAACTTATAATGGAAGCTTATAAATATGCTGTTAAGGAAAAATTCAGATTTTTTTCCTTTGGTGATTGCATGTTGATAAAAAAGTAATTACAATTTTAATCATATTAAAGTATAATTAAAATAGTTTATAATAAAATTAGATTCAAATAAAAACAAATGTTTTTTCGCATATTGGGTGGTGATATTATGAAAAAAGGTATTTTTCTTCCTCTAGTGTTATTTTTTCTTCTTGTACTAGCTATGTTAGGAATAATGTTTAACAGGAATTCTCAGACTGAATTTAGACAGGCATATTTTACTTCCGATATGTTGCGAGCTCACATGATAGCTGAAGCAGCACTTGAAGAAGCTCTAGCTGAAACAAGAGCAAAACTCAATAATGAATTTAGAGATAAATTTATTAATGGGGGAAAACTATCAATAAGCCTTAAACACTCAAAAGATCTCAAATCAGATATAATTGCACTTGATGATGGAGCAACAACAAATCCAATATCATATAGTGTTTCGGTTAAAGCTGAATGTGTAAATATCAAATCTATCAATGATTGTGAGGATAAACTTGGCACACTTGTTTTTGAAATTAACTGTTCTGTTAATAAAGTAAGAAGAGATTTAAAAACAAGTTATGATTATAAAGTTGTAGATGTAAGACCTGTAGGTAATGATTTTTGTTTTATGGTAGATGATAGTGCAACAGAAGCTTTTAATAATTCTCCGAACTTTTTTGTTGACGCTAGAACATCTTTTGGAATATCTATAGGGAAAGGTGATGTAAATATTGATTTACATCAACCTTATAATATAATTTCTCAATGGGGTCCTGCCAATAATTTAGATTTACACTCAGAGGGAGATCATGAAAAATCATTGATTCCGGGTGGTACAGAAAGGAAGAAGAAAAGTCATGATATGGATATGAATACCATTCCGGGTACAAATAAACCATATGAAAAAAAAGATAAAGGGACAATGGGAGATGCTATAG
>JBBAGC010000371.1:0-2873 GCA_041655115.1 Spirochaetota bacterium
TCTGGGACTTGACAGGTCAATTGTAAATGTAAACGGGTCTGGTATTGCATTAGGCCATCCTGTAGGGTCAACAGGCGCAAGGATTATTGTATCCCTTATTTATGAGATGAAAAAAAGAAACAGCAAATTAGGCATAGCATCACTCTGTGTTGGCGGCGGAATGGGTGCAGCTATGCTTTTGGAAAACCTTCAATAACAGGTAAGGCTCTGACCCTATCCCCTTCCCACTGCGAGGAAGGGGAAGTTTAAATTTTAAATTCTAAAACAATTTAAAATAAGGCTTAAGCCTAATCTCCAGCAACATTGGCTGATATATATCAGGATTGATATATATCATAAAAATTTTATTCCCTGTGGAAAAAATTTCCTTACCAGAATAGGGCCACATCTGCCCCTTAGCCTCTTCTGGAATTTTATAAATAATCCTTTTTTTTGCAGATGCCAGATCATTAAAATTCTTAAACCTTACAAGTACAATCTCACCTGCAAATACCCTGGCATAAATAATAACATACTGCTTAAGATACTCATTCCAGGCAATAGAACATTCACCAGAAACATCATCCAGAAATGGTTCAGCTTCTTTTATATCATCTGTCCAGGAGCCATCTGCTTTAAGAAAAGTATAACTTTTTATTTCCTCAATATTATCAGGCTTAACCCGTGCTATTTTTATGGGAAAGTTTAAGCCTTCCCCCTTGTAATGACCAGCAGTATAAATATAACCGTTCCTTTGAATTACACTTGATCCAAATGCAGGGGGATTGTTTTCAAAAAGATTTACAATTCTTTTAAAATCCACAGGATCACCAGGCTGCCATTTATCAGGAATTTCCCACTTTGCAAGGCCCACATAGCGTGTTTCAAACTCCAGAAATTTATCAGGGTCAGGCACATACATATGCAGATAATACACATAGAGTTTATTATTTAGCCTTATGCCATCAACTGCCCAAAGGCGATGTTTTAAAGAATCTTCATCTTTTCGATTTTTAATAAATGGAGCTACTTCACCCTTTTCGCTTATAAAATTAAATTCAGGGTTAAAAATATTTTCCTTATCAGCTTTGACTGTCCAGGCAAGCGAATTGGAGATCATGTCTTTAAATACTGCATCATCCTTAATTATTCCACTTACAATTTTATCCTCATTCTTCCAATTACCTAAAATTGTATCAGCAAATGTCCAGAATGTAATTTTATCATCAAAGTCAATTGAGCATACGCCATCCTGTCCTATAACAGATTCAAGCCTGTGAGGGGCGAATATACCATGTTCAATAACTTTGGGATTTTTAGAGCATGAGATTACAAGGAGAGAAAGAATTAGGAGGAAATGAATTATTTTTTTGTAATGCAAAAACTCGCTCCTTTATATTTTATGGGCCTGCAACACAACGGACTGCTTTTAAATGAATAACATTGCCAATACTAATACTACCAGTATTAAAATCTAAAATTATTGATTCTTCCTGACTTTTCAATGTTGAACTCCAATAATGAGTATAGCATGAATCTTCTAAAAGACAAATCCAAAACTTACCTGCATCCTCAATAGTTACAGCATTAGGAAAGACAGATTCCACAACCTGACTAATATTACTATCACCAGATACATAATGATGATAATATGCAATACTTTGAAGCTCATTAATATTCGGCAATCTCCAATCAGAACGTCCTTCAAAATTAAGATTTTCACATGCATCTATTGCTTCTTCCCATGTGAAAAGTTTTTTTTCTCCAATACATTGAAAATCGTAAATAGGTTTATTATCAGTTGAAAGGGGACATCTTGTCCATATAAGTTTTGTTGAATTATCTTTTACTAATCCACGAGATAAAATACTATATGACTTGGCTCCATACAATATACTGGAGGCAATAATTATAATCGAAAAAAATATTATTTTTTTCAATTTATACCGCCTCTCACACATCTTACATATGCTGTTGCTGGAATTGTATCACCCGTACCTTCAGCATAATCCAATTTTTTTATGTAATTTGTAACTTGCATTCCTCCCCAACCTCCCCCTCCAAAATAAACAATCCATCCATAATCAGCTACATCCATTGCATCAGAGCTAATAGTTAATTTGGAAGTATAAGTCCAGTAAGCATCATCCTCTTCTACCTTAGTATTAGGAAAAATATCTAAATCCGCATAATGTGTATCCTTTGTTTCACCATCATTATCTGTTTCATTTTCACCATTCTTTTCATTATTTCCTTTATTATCCATTTTAATTAATGTTAACAATTCAGATAATGTGGGCAATCGCCAATCTTTATATCCTGCATAACCTGGATCTGACTCTTCCTCTCCATTTAATTTTTTACACGCTGTAACAGCCTGGTTCCAGGTCATTTTTACACTTTCACCTGAACAATCATCATCTGTCTTCATTGCTAAATCAAATCCTGGTAAAGTGCACCTAGTCCAGGTTAATCCAGTTACATTATCATCTACTACATCATCCAAAGTAGAATTAACATTAAGTCTTTCAAAGAAACTTCTTTTAAGTGGTATGTTTTCATAAGTGGAATCATCCCCATCTTTAAGAGAAACATCATTGTCAGTATCTGCTATCTCAAAATATGTAGTTCTTTTTGCTTCATTTTCAGAAAGTACAACAGTAAAAGGCGCCACATAATCCTCTTCTGCTTTAATTGCATCAAAAATAGCATCACCAAAACAGCCTGAAAGCAGAAGCATCAATGGCATAGTCAAAAATATAAATATTATAATTCTAAAAAATTTCATTGCATCTTCATATAAACATAATTTATTAAAAACTATATGTATTACTCAACACAAGGATATTATTGTCAATATTAATAAACAGTCCTATTATGAAAAAATTATTTTA
>JBBAGC010000372.1:0-2873 GCA_041655115.1 Spirochaetota bacterium
TAAGCCTGTCCGGAAATTATACAAGGCTTTACCTTTTGATTTTGGCTGTTTTAATTTCCGGGATTTTAATTTATTTTCTCATAAAATTTTTTAGAAATAAAAAGGCAAAGGATACAAAAGAAGAAATTCCGCTTTTGTCACCCCTTGAATTATTCATGGCTGACCTGAAAAGAATTGACTGTTTAAAACTTATTTCCGATGGTGAGGTAAAGGAATATATTTTTACAATATCAATTCTTTTTAGAAAATATATTTCAGCGCTCTATGAATTTGATGCAGCTGAAATGACCACAGAGGAGATCTCCCGCATCCTTGATTCAGTTATGCCTGCTTATTATTACAGGCAATACAACAAAGAAATAATTGATACAATGAATTTTTGGGACTTGTCCAAGTTTGCAGAGTTTTCACCTTCAAATGAGCTTTTAATAAATAATTATAATTCCATTCTTTCAGTTGCGCAAAAATTGAGTCCCCACAAGGAGTGGAATAATGGCTGATTTTGAATTTAGCAGACCCTTATTTCTCCTTTTATTTTTGCCATATATTTATATGCTTTATTTGTTTTTTTTCAAAGGTAGTTTTAAAAAAGGGGCTGCTGTTGCTCTGTCTTCTAAAGAAATTGTACCTGATGTAAAAAGCTTTAAAGTAACCACTTATCCATTCATGGTTCACCTTCGCTTTGTTATACTTTTTTTGCTTATAATTTCCCTTGCAGGTCCTGGGCGCGGTATTTCTTTTACAAGTATCAAGTCCCATGGTATTGATATTATTATTGCTTTGGATTTGTCTCTTTCCATGAGTGCAGAGGATCTTGAACCAAACCGGCTTGCTGTATCAAAAAGCGTAATAAAAAATTTTATTGATAAAAGAGAGAGCGACAGAATAGGGCTTATTGTCTTTGCTGGTGAGGCCTATCTTCAATGTCCCATGACCCTTGAGCACGATATTTTAATAGAGATTGTTGATGAGCTTGATTTTAACACAGTGAAGGAACAGGGCACAGCTGTGGGAGATGCAATTGCCCTGTCTGTATCAAGGCTCATGGACAGCAGTACAAAAACCAGGATTGTTCTTCTTATAACTGATGGTGTTAGCAACAGAGGATTTATTGATCCGGAAACTGCAGGAAAGGCTGCTTCTGATATGCAGGTAAAGGTTTATACTATTGGCGTGGGCAAGGAGGGAGAAGTTACATTTACAAGTCCTGATGGAAGGCGGGGCAGGGTTTTAAATCATTTTGATGAAAGAGCACTTAGGAATGTTGCTGAAATTACAGGAGGAAAGTTTTACAGGGCAGATGATGCCATGGGACTTGCTCAGAGCATAAAAGATATTGATGCCCTTGAAAAAAGTGAGTTTAGAAATAAAAAATATTATCAGTTTCATGATAAATCAAAGCCTTTTATTATTTTTGCAGTTTCTTTATTTTTTCTGGAAATAATTTTAAAATCGTTTTATTACAGGAAAATCCCATGATCGATTTTAAAAACTCACAGTATTTATTATACATACTAATATTATCAATGCTTGTGTTTATTGCTTTTTTTACCTATGCACTTTGGCGAAGAAAAGCAGTGTCCCTTATCCTTGGAAAAGATTTTAAAAAGAGCTCCCTATTTTTGGGAAACTACAGGTTGATCTTTATAAAAGAAATACTTATTGTCTTTGCTATAATTTTATCTGCCCTGTGCCTTCTCCAGCCCATGTGGGGATTGATGATAAGGGATGTGGAATATGAAGGCACTGATGTTGTGGTTGCACTTGATGTGAGCAGAAGCATGAAAGCAAGGGATGTGAGCCCTGACAGGCTTACAAGAGCAAAGGATGTTGTGCGGCGCATTGCTGAATCCTTAAAAGGGGACAGAATAGGGCTTATTCTTTTTGCAGGAGAATCCTTTTTAATGTGTCCCCTTACTTCGGATATTTCTTCTTTTATGATGTTTCTTGATGCAGCTGATACAGATTCAATAAGGATGCAGGGTACAAATTTCCCTGCAGTTCTTAAAGAAGGGGAGCGTGTTTTTTTAAAAAAAAGGCTTTCTTCAAAGATGATGATTATAATAACTGATGGGGAAAATCATGAAAAGGGCATAGATAAGGCCCTGGGTTTTTATAAAGAAAATGGAATATCCATTACCACTGTTGCTGTTGGCATAGGCGAGGGTTATATACCCCTTGGTATGGGCTCATCATCTGAAACAATATTAAGAGATGAAGCTGGTAATCCTGTAAGGACTGTTCCTGACAGGGTTTTGCTTAAAAGCATATCCTCTGCCACAGGCGGGCATTTTATTGATATTAGTACAGGAATTTCAGGAATGCAAAGTGTTTATAATGAAATATCAAAGCAGCAGAAAGAGGTTTTTGGACAGGGTATTGTTAAAGAAAAAAAAGAAAGAACCTGGATTTTTATTCTGCTGCTTCTAATTGTACTTTCAGCAGAGCTGATGATACTGGAAAATAGAAGGGTAAGAAAAAAATGATTTTTTCCTCAGGAATTTATAAAGCATTTTTTATTTTTTTCTTAGCCCTTTCTTTAACAGCCTGGATTGATCCCTTTAAAGATGAAGTTGAAAAAGGGAATAAGAGCTATAAGGCAGAGAACTTTGACAATGCAATTGAGCATTATGAGAACTCGGAAAAGTATATACCTGATGCTGAAAAGGAAGGAATGCTTTTTTTTAATAAAGGGGCTGTTGAGTATAAAAAAGGAAATTATCAAAAGGGAATAGATCTATTTAATAAAGCCTTACAATCTAATGATCTTGAAGTTCAGAAAAAAGCATACTTTAACATGGGAAATGGATATGTGAAGCTTGATAAATTTGATGAAGCCTTTAATTCCTATGCCAGGGCTCTTAAAATTGATC
>JBBAGC010000373.1:0-2873 GCA_041655115.1 Spirochaetota bacterium
ATGTGCTTTATCTTCTTGTGGTTGGCAATCTTTTTATAATGTCTTTGCAGGGAATAATGGTTGGGTTAGGCCTTTATTTTGCCGGTGTGAATATCCCTTTGCTTTGGGGGTCTCTTGCAGCTATTCTTTCTCTTATTCCTGTAATAGGAACAGTTTTTATCTGGGCTCCTGCTGCTTTATTCTTTGTTTTTAGCAAAGATTATGGTACTGCGATTTTTATTGCAATATGGTGTTTTTCATGGTATATGATACTTGAGAATATTGCAAAGCCTAAAATTTTTGGAGACAAGCTGAATTTTCATCCCCTTCTTCTTTTCTTTTTACTCATAGGGAGCATACAGACATTTGGTCTGCCTGGAGTAATTTTAGGACCGCTTTTTTTATCTCTCTTTTTCTCTTTTTGGGGCATATATAAAATCCTTGATGCCTATGATTTGGATAGAAAAATCAGGGGGGATGTGTTAGATGCAACAGAAAAAGAGGAGTAATTAAACTGCTGATTGTTTATTACGGGAAGATTTTCCAGGTTCCTTATAGCAGTATTTACATCCCATTATCATAATACTGGCTGAATCACCCCTTATTATTTTACTTGCATATAATCCTTCATATTTTTCAAGAGAAGACCCGCATAAAGGACATATTCTTGTACCAGGAGGTAAGGGCGGTCTTTTGTTAAAGCCTATGGTTTCTGTTTTTATATTTATACTATGGGGTTCGGGTTTATTTTTTTTAGTATGTTGTAATATTTTTTCTTTTGTTTTTTCATGTATAGAGAGAATGTAAACAAATATTGTCAGCCCTATTAAGAACCCGGATATATAGAGAAATGTACTCAAAAATCACCTCTTTTTCTTGTTACAAAATTTATCATTACTGTTTGATCATTGGGAGACTCTGTTGTATAGTCGCTGAAAATATCAAGAATTTCGAATCCTTCAATAGCAAGTATTTCTGTTACTTCTCTGATTGAGTATATTCTCTGGAAATGCTCCTCCCTGCTTACAGATCCATCAGGTGCGGTTATTTTAAAACTTGAAATAACAAGCTTTTTCTTTTTGTCGTATTTGTTGCTCCATTCAGCATGAATTCCCCTGGTTTTATAAAATGAAGTTTTATTGTCAAAAAATCTTTTTATATTATTTTCCGTGGTTATATCAAATAGAAATATGCTTTCACTGTGCATTACCTCTCTTGTGCACCTGAATACACTGGCAATATCTTCTTTAATGAGCATGTAGTTCATTGTATCATGAACACTGAAAATAAAATCAAATTTATTTTTAAATGCAAAATTTCTTATGTCAGCGCATGCAATCCTGAAATTTCTATACGCGCGGGTTTTGGCTACTCTTAGCATTTGTAAAGACATATCAAGACCGATTATTTTGAAATCATCAGTAGAAAATTTTGCCCCGAATTTTCCAGTGCCACATCCTAACTCAAGAACTGTTCTGGGATTATCTATATAGTTAATCATAATACCGCTGATATATTCATACCATTGCTGGTAATCAACATGTCTAAGTATATAGTCGTATATTTCTGCAATTTCAGTATATGGAATATTTTTCTTCAATTATTATAACACCTAACCTGTTTTTTCTGAAAGCTTGTTTTTGATCTGTTTATGGTACATCTTTCTAACTTCATAAAAAAAATCAAGGTACTCTTTTTTTTTGTAATCCGCATAGGTCCATTCCCAGAAAATAAACTGCTTTGATTTATATCTGTACTCGTTTTCAAGAAATATTCCTTTTCCAAGATAAGTCCTGTGATAAAAATCTTTGCATGATGCAAGGAAAACATTTGAAAGAGTTAAGTAGCCAGGATCAATATTTACTCTTCTAATGCCGTTTTTAGCCAGGGAGGATTCAATTTTATTTGTATAAAGCTTTATTTTTACTATATCTTCCCTTTTTATTAGTCTGGTGAATGAAAAAAAAATCTTTTTTAAATCTGTGCCCATGGAATCATAGTAAGATGTCTGATCAAATACAATAGGGTTTGTTTTTATTTCTATATGGCCATATTTTTTTTTAAGTTTTTGCTTTGCAATATTACAGGTTTCTTCATCAGAATAAATAATTCCTGCAAAGAGTTTTGCCTTTTGTGGGAGTTTAGGTTTTGCCATGGGAACAGATTCTCCTTATTTGATTCGCCGTATTTCTAACGATTCATAGAGCTGTATTGAGAAGAAGGCGGGAAGAGGTTAAAACGCTTAATATTCCTTTTATTGAACATTCTTTACCAGTTTTTTTATATCTTTTAAAGGAAGTCCGGTAATTTGAGATATTTTTTCAACAGACATTTTTTCCTTTAGCAGGGCTTCTGCTGTTACAAGTTTGTTTTTTAGTATTCCCTCTTTAATTCCTTTTTCGATTCCAGCCCGGTGGCCTTCTTGTAGTCCTTCTTGTCGTCCTTCCTGTCGTCCTTCCTGTCGTCCCTCTTGTCTTCCTTCCTGGCGCCCTTTTAGTCGCCCTTCTTTCAGCCCCTTTTCAAATCCCCGTTTTTTTAATTCCTGAGAAAATGTAAGCATCATATCCTCCTTGTTTTCAGTTGCTTCTATAATTCTTATTATCTTTTCTCTTTCATCTGCTTTGATTTCAAGAAAAAAGTCTATGGCGTCCATATTTTTAATTACTGTCCGTATATCTTCTTCAATCTCCCTGTAGCTTTTCATCAGCTCTACTGCAAGAAAAATCTTTTTTTCTACATCTCTTTTCATAGCTGAACGAAGCACTGCAATAAACCTGTTCTTTGTATTTCTGTAATCCCTAGCTTCGTGATCCTTCATTCTTATCAGTTTGTATTTAAAATACATATATGTTTCATCAAGACAAACAATTTTTATCTCTTTTTCTGGTTCTTTT
>JBBAGC010000374.1:0-2869 GCA_041655115.1 Spirochaetota bacterium
TTCAGGAACACCCGGCATGTCAGATCCGGGTAGCAAGGTTGTTGCAATAGCAAGGGATGCAGGAATAAATGTCATACCCTTACCAGGGGCTTCTGCACTTACTGCGCTTGTATCAGTTTCGGGATTTCCGGATAAAAATATTATTTTTTCAGGATTTTTAAGTAAAAAGCCAGGCAAAAGAGTAAATGAACTCACAAGGCTTGGAGAATTTGAGGGAATAATTGTAATTTATGAGTCCCCACACAGAATAAAAAAAACACTGCTGGATATTGCAAAAGTATTCCCTGACAGGGAAATATTTATTGGAAGGGAAATGACAAAGACCTTTGAAGAATATATTTATTTGAAGCCTGGTGAGGTTGAAAATACCCTTTCAGAGCTTACAGAAAAAGGGGAGTTTGCCATTGCCATATTAAACAAACAGATAAAGGGAAAGCATTGAACTTTGAACATCTGAATAAAAATATAATAAGTAAAACTATTTGATTTTATTTATTAATACTTAAATTTTAAGTATTGACATGAAAGATGTTTTTTTTGAAATAAAAGTATCAGCCATCCTGGCTGTTAAGAAACTGGAGAGTAAAGTAATTGAAATCATCAAAATTAGATAAAATAATCAAAGAAGATCAGGAATATCTTTTTCAGAACTATGGGAACAGACTCCCTGTTTCCTTTGTAAGAGGAGACGGTTCCTATCTCTATGATCAGGATAACAAAAGATATATTGACCTCTTTTCCGGAATTGCAGTTTCATGCCTTGGCTACTCAAGCCTGCAGCTTCAAAAAGCTCTTCATGGGCAGATCGA
The DNA here is from genome assembly GCA_041655115.1 of Spirochaetota bacterium. GTDB lineage: Bacteria > Spirochaetota > UBA4802 > UBA4802 > UBA5550 > JBBAGC01. The sequence goes on from JBBAGC010000374.1 coordinate 810, forward strand.
TAAAATTCTCCACACATCCAACTGGTTTTATAATCAGGAACAGATTGAAGCAGCCAGGCTTCTTTCTGAAAATTCATTTCCTGGAAAGTCATTATTTGTAAACAGTGGCACTGAGGCAAATGAAGCAGCAATAAAGCTTGCACGCAGATATGGGCTAAGCATACACAAAAAGAAATATAAGATAATAACATTTACAGGCTCTTTCCACGGCAGAACATTTGGTGCAATGTCTGCAACTGCACAGGAAAAAATTCATGCAGGCTTTGGTCCAATTGTACCAGGGTTTATATATGTTCCCTTTAATGATAAAAAAGCCTTTAAAAAGGCAGCCAGAAATGAAGATCATATAGCAGCTGTTATGCTTGAACTTATTCAGGGAGAGGGCGGAATTAACGTTGCAGAGCAGGACTTTGTTCGCGAAGTCTTTGATATATGCAACCAGAAAGGGATTCTCACTATTGTTGATGAAGTGCAAACAGGCATTGGCAGAACAGGTGAACTTTTTGTTTATCAACACTTTAATGTCACACCTGACATTCTTACCCTGGCAAAGGGTCTGGGAGGAGGAGTACCTGTTGGTGCGCTTCATGCTAAAAATTTTTTAGCCGAACATTTCCCGCCAGGGACTCATGGCACCACATTTGGAGGTAATCATCTGGCCTGTGCAGCTGCTGCTGCTGTAATTAAAGAGGTAAAAAGCAAACAGGTATATGCTAATGTAAAAAGCGCTTCAGATTATATTTTTTCCAGACTTAGAGAATTAAGGAAAACCACAACCTACATTAAAAGCGTAAAGGGAATGGGGCTTCACATAGGTGTGGAAATTCCTGAACCAGGGATTGAACTGGTAAAGGAAGCTTTGAATGAAAAGCTGATTATTAACTGCACTGCTGTAAACATAATACGTATCATGCCTCCTCTCACAATAGATATGGAAACTCTTAAAGAGGGGATGGATATTTTTGAAAATATTATTTTAAAAAGAGGAGAGCAGTATGAGAATACCCGTTCTAAAAACATCTGATTTCCTTACACTCACGGATATTTCTTCCGAAGAGATGATAAAGCTTTTTGAATTTACCGCTTATTTGAAAAAGAATGCAAAAAAGGGGAAGTTTAAAAAATACCTTAAAAACAGAACCCTGGCTATGATTTTTGAAAAAAACTCAACCCGCACAAGGGTATCCTTTGAAACAGGAATGCACCAGCTTGGTGGTCATGCGCTTTTTTTAAGCAGCACTGACATACAGCTTGGCAGAGGGGAAACAATTGCTGATACAGCAAAGGTTTTATCAAGGTATAACAGTGGAATAATGATAAGAACCTTTGAACATGAAAAAATAATGACACTTGCACATCATGCTTCAATCCCTGTAATAAACGGGCTTAGTGATTCATTCCATCCCTGCCAGGCTTTGGCTGATTACTTTACCATATATGAACGGGAAAAAAATCTTTCCAGAGTTAAAATTACATATATAGGCGATGGCAACAATGTTGCAAACTCCCTGCTGTTAGGAGCAGCATTATTAGGCATTGATATAACTATAGCATGCCCAAAAAAGTATTCTCCTGAAATGAGCATACTTGAAAAAGCATTTAAAATTTCTTCTGCCACAGATTCCAATATTATGATCACCACTGATGTTAATGAAGCAGTAAAAGGTTCAGATTACATTTATACAGACGTATGGGTTAGCATGGGTCAGGAAAAGGAATCAGCAAAAAAAATAAAAGCTTTTTCCAAATACAGGGTAACAGAGGAACTCCTGGCAAGAACAGGAAAAGATACAAAAATTCTTCACTGCTTGCCTGCTCACAGAGGAGAAGAGATTACAGAGGGAGTTTTGGACAGCCCTGCTTCAATTGTTTTTGACCAGGCTGAAAACAGGCTTCACTGTCAAAAAGCTGTAATGTGTGCACTTATGGGAAGAAAATAATTTTACAGCAGAGGGCTTAATAGTTCAATTAGCACATCTGCTGTAAAGGTCAAACTCAATAAAATTATACCCTGACAGGAATAGAAATATTTTATTAAGATTAAAATTTAACAAGAGGTA
>JBBAGC010000375.1:0-2852 GCA_041655115.1 Spirochaetota bacterium
ACGGTTTTTTCTACACAGGATGCTCTGGAACTTTTTTATCTAACTGCAGCAGTTGCTGAGCCGGGTAATGAAAGATTTATCAGAACTGCTGTTTCAACTGATATGTTTGGATTTAAAGCCTCTGACTTTATTCCTCTTTTAAATGGGCAGGGGACTGAGAGGTATAAATCTTTTGATGATATAGGCGATCGTTTTTACAGGTACAGGGAAACCTGGATTAAGAGGGGTATTATGCCCATGCTTAATGATCTTATTACAACAGAGCTTGTGGATGAGAGACTTTTTTCCCTGCCTGAAGGTGAGAGGAGAATAACAAATATTTATCATTTGATTGAGCTGCTCCATAGGGCTGAAAGAAGCAGGGAGCTTTCAATGAGTGAGCTTGTAATCTGGTTCAGGGCAGCAATTGTTGAAGAGCCCGATGATGATGAGTATTTGACACGCCTGGAAAGGGATGATTTTGCAGTGAAGATTCTGACTGTTCATTCCAGCAAGGGTCTGGAATTTCCTGTTGTTTTTTGTCCCCTCATACCAGAGAGTGATAGCATCAAGAGCGATTCTCTAATCTATCATGATCCTGATGATTCCAACAGGACTGTAATGTATCTTAACAGCAGTGCTGCACCAGATGATGTAAAGGAACTTTTTAAAGCTGAAAACTTTGCTGAAAATGTACGCCTTTTGTATGTTGCACTTACCAGGGCAAAATCAAAGTGCTTTGTTTATACTGCAAAGACAAAAAGAAATTTTAATACAAGCACGCCTTTCTCCATTTTTTATAGTATGAGAAATGATATTGGTGAAAAAACAGATAAGCCTGATTTTGAGGAATACAAAAGGGCTTTGGAACATATTTCCAGTTCATCCCAGGGATGTATAAACTTTCAGGTTGGTGAAAAGTCTGAAAAGGGTCGCTATTTTGTCAATAAATCTGAAAGCCCAAACCTTGAAGCTAAAATTTTTTCAGGTGTAATAAAGGATGACTGGCGGATCTGGAGCTATAGCTCCCTTATGCAGGGTCGTGATTATGAAGGCAAGGACAGGGATAGCTTTACCCCTTCTGCTCCTGATACAGGGGAAGTTGTTAGAGATAGTATTTTTACTTTTCCCTCAGGACCAAAGCCGGGCATCTGTATTCACGAGATTTTTGAAAATATAGATTTTACCTGGTCTGATGAAAAATTAAAAGAAGCAGCTGGTATAGCATTAAAAAAATATGGTTTTGAAGAGAAGTGGCTTTCCTATGTTAAGAGCATGGTGGTCAATGTTTTAAACTCTGATCTTAATGGTAAAGGATTAAAACTCTCCCTTCTTGGTGAAGACAAAAGGCTTAATGAACTTGAATTTTATTTTCCAGCAAAAGCTCCTGGAGTTGAAGAGTTAAGAAATCTTTTTACTTCTTTTAATGGCTATTCTCCTTATGCAGCAGCAGGGATAGTTGATGCACCTTCGTTAAGAGGCTTTTTAAAGGGCTTTGTAGACATGATTTTTATTTTTGATGACAAGTACTACATCATAGACTGGAAGTCCAACAATCTTGGGAATGGATTTGAATTTTATTCAAAGGAAAATATTGAGATGGAAATGGCAGGCCACAACTACTATCTCCAGTACCATTTATATTCTCTGGCTTTGCACAGGTATCTTTTTATGCGCCTGGGAAAAGACTATGATTATGAAAAGGATTTTGGCGGAGTTTATTATCTTTTTGTTCGTGGCATGAATGCAGGTTTAGCAGGGAATGGAGTTTTTTTTGACAAGCCGGAAATATCTCTTATTGCAGGGCTTGATAAATTTTTTAAATCAGGGGCTTAATATAAATGGAGCTTAATTCAGGTGAAATTCTCAACCTTCGCTGCTTTAATGATATAGATAAACATGTGGCATCCTATCTTGTCAGTAAGAGTGATGTTGAGTCCCCAATCTTTACAGCCCTTGTTATGCTTTTAAGCAACAGAATTTTTAAAGGCGATGTATGCCTTGACCTTTCTGATATTCAGGATGCTTCTCTTGCAGATTTTTTTATTGAGGATGATCCTGACTATGACAAGTGCCTGAATGTGAAGTTTCCTGACAAGGATGAACTTGAAAAAATTTTGAAAACTCATCCTGCTACAGGAAATTATACAAGCGGTTTGCCCATTGTGCTTGATGAAAAGGGCAGGCTTTACTTTAACAGGTTTTTGGAGTTTGAGCTTTCTCTGGCAGATGATATTCTGGAAAGAAGCAGCAGTGCAGATGCCATTGATACAGAAGGTATTAATAGTATCTTCTTTAAATATTTTAACAAAATTTCCGAAGAAGCAGATATGCAGGGAATTGCCGCATTTTTGGCTTTAAGAAAAAGGATTACTGTTATATCAGGTGGTCCAGGTACAGGTAAAACTTTCGTTGTTGTAAAATAATTCAGGTGCTCATAGAATCTGCCCTGAAAAATGGGGAAAGTATTTCAATAGCCCTTACTGCACCAACAGGAAAGGCTGCCCTGCGTTTAAAAGAATCAATAGATAGCTCTGTGATGGAAAATCCCCCATCTGAATCTGTTATGGCCCTTATTCCTGGAGAGGCTTTAACCATACACAGGCTTTTGGGCTACAGGAGTCATGGCAGGGGTTTTGTCTATAATGAGGATAATCCTCTTCCCCATGATGTTGTTGTTGTTGATGAATGTTCCATGGTGGATCTTCCGCTCATGTGCAGGCTGGTCAAGGCATTAAAGCCAGAGTGTCGTATTATTCTTCTGGGGGACAAGGATCAGCTTGCTTCAGTGGAAGGGGGTGCGGTTTTTGGTGACATCTGCGACAGGGGCAATGAGCATGGCTACTCCCTGGCTCTTGCAAAAGAAATAGATT
>JBBAGC010000376.1:0-2846 GCA_041655115.1 Spirochaetota bacterium
TCATATTTTTCACGAATAAGGGTTTCAATAGCGCGATAGCCCCTTTTGGTTTCATTTGTTGAAGCACCAATAATAGCCACTGATCTTGCAAAAAAAATCTGGTTAAGCTGGTTACTCTCCATTTATTTCCCCTTATATACAGGTTTTCTTTTTTCTGTAAAAGCGTCAATGCCCTCCTGCCAGTCTTCTGTATCCATGCAGGTAAGAATGGACTGTGCCTCCATTTCCAGGACTGTTTCAATATCACGGTTTGATGAAAGCATAAGGTTTTTCTTGGCCAAAGAAACCGAAACAGGAGCCCTTGAAGAAAGAAAATCAGCAAACTCCATTGTGTGATAAAGCAGTTCATTTACAGGATAGCAGGCAGATGCCAACCCATAATCAACTGCATGGACACCACTTAGCACCCTACCTGTATATATTAGCTCTCTGGCTTTTTTTATACCAATAAGTTCAGGAAGGAGTTTGGTTACACCCCCGCCCACAAAAGTTCCAAGACCCACTTCTGGAAAACCTATGGATGCTTCATCAGCCATAATAATAAAATCACAATTAACTGCCATTTCAGCACCAGCTCCCCTGGCAGGCCCATTTACAGCTGCAATTACAGGCTTGTGAAATGAATAGAGTTTTAAATTCGCCCTATGAGCCAGGTAAATATACTCACGCTTCTGTGCATGGCTTCTTTCACCTGATGAATGCTGTTTTAAATCAGCTCCAGCACAAAAAGCCTGTTTTTCAACGCCATCCTTAATTCGCACAGAACCTGTTAACACCAGAACTCTCAATTCCTTATCAAGCCTAAGCTTTTCCAAAAGGTCAATGATCTCTTCATACATTTTTTCAGTAACAGCATTCATCCTGTCAGGTCTGTTAAGCTTTATTAATCCTGTATGATTAATTTTTTCAAAAATAATGGTTTCATAATTCATTTATTCAAACACCTCTTTTTACAGCTCAATTTTTTTACCCACAACTATATCCCTGTAACGCTCCCCAAATTCCTCTTTGAATTTATTTATAGCCCAGTCAGAACTATCATGGGCTGATATAGCAACAATTTGCGGATCCATGGACTTAATTTTTTTTATCGCAGATTCAACATTACTCTCTCCAATCCCCTTCCAGGGCTTTCTGTCAACACCTACAATATTTTGCATATTAAATGGCCCTACCATAACCCGTCCACCATTTACCGGGAAATGAAGCCCCCCTATTATTGCATATAAAGGTTCATCAAAGGTTTGTGCAACCCTGTCAAGTATGGCCTCTGTTCCCTGATGGCCACAGCCTATAATAAGCACCAGGCCTTTCCCTTTAAGATTTATAACCATGCTATGCTCAATGGTATAGCCTATTAAAAAAAGAGACCTTGGATAAACACCTATGCTGGCAATACCTTTGCCTAATACAGTTGGTAAAGTGATTACCTTAACCTCTGGTTCCGGGTTATTCTTTGAGGGTTTAATTTTATCAGGTGCATAAACAGGGATATTGTTCAGCTTTACCTCTCCTGCTGAAAGGCTAAATTCATTACGCCTTTCAAATGCTGTACCACCAATATGATCCCTGTGAAGATGACTAATAAAAATCATGCTTGCGTCAGAAGGGCTAATTCCAAGAATGTTCATGTTTTTCAACAGGGGAGATGGATGCTCATTATTTTTATTAAATCCCACATCATAAAGTATTTTCTCTTCATCTGCCTCAATAAAAAAAGAGGTCCCTTCTTCAGTTGCATAGCTTTTATTTTCTGCATAAAAATCAACAAGAGGAATTATTGAAAGGCTGGAAACTGAACCAAAGTTTTTAATATTAACCGGCTCCATGGCAGCAAGAAAAGCCTCTGCTTTTTTTCGCCCAAGTGACATTTGAAATGCCTTCAAAGAAAAAATCAATATAACAATCAGAACAAAAATTAAAACAACATATAAAACAGTCATAACAGCCCTCCATATAATTTAAAAATCAGGAACGTACTCAACCATGGAAAGAATAGTTATAAGCTTATAAACAAAATAGGAAATAAGAATAAAAAGTACTCCCATTAAAAAAGTATTTGCTCTGTACAAAAACCTTTCTGAAAAAGACTTCTGAAACTTGTGAAGAATAAGAGCCACAAGAGTAAGATACAGGCCAAGACCAAAAGCACCTGAAAAAACAAAAAGGGCTTTTATGCCTGGAGTAATTTCTTCAAAAAGATTAAAGTCGTGAAAAATTTTAAATCCCACAAACCACCATATAATCATGCCTGGATTAGATATGGCAATTGTAAATCCAGTGAGAAAAGAAAGCCTTTTTTTATAAACAATCTGCTTGTCCTGGTGCAGCATATAGGCACGTTCTTTATATGATTTAAATAAAAGAAAAAGCAGAACAACAATACCAATGGTATATATAGCAACCTGAAAATCTTTATCAAGTAAAAAATAGCCAAAACCAAAAAGTGCAAGAATCCCGTATAACAGATCTGATGTGGCAGATCCACAGGCTGTAGCAATAGCAGGTTTTAAGTGACCATTTATTGTTTTCTTTATTACTTCAAGCTGAACAGCACCCACTGGAATTGAAGAAAGAAACCCCAATATAATTCCAAATAAGGCAGCAAGAACCAATTTATAATAAAACATAACAAAACCTTCAATTTATATTAAATATTTACATACTCTCTTCAACCGGGCTTACCAGCTCTTCAATTACACTTAAAATATCATCTCTTATTTCACTATACTCACTATCTCCAATTGAAACTTCAAGAATAGGAATATCCTTTATGTATATCTGTCCTGTGTTTGCGTCAAGGGTTATGCAATCCCCCTCTTTAAGCAAGGTTGTTCCAAGAATAA
>JBBAGC010000377.1:0-2836 GCA_041655115.1 Spirochaetota bacterium
AGGGCATGCCTGTAATAATAGCAGGGATTAATCAGGATATTCATGATGCCAAGACTAATGAAATTGAAAAGACACAGCAGGCTCAAAAGCTTAAGGAGAGTGAAAGAAAACTTAAAAATGCCATGAAAATGGGTAAAATTTCTCCATGGGAATATGATTATTCTACAGGTAAAATAACAACAGATAAAAACATGGCTGAAATATGGGACATGGTTGATTTTTATGAAAAGGGAGAGCCTATTGACCCTTATATTCTTAAGGAAAAAATTTATTTTGAAGACAGGGAAGTGGTAAAAAACTTTTTTAATAAATCAGTTGATTCCGGAAGTGGCCTTGAAGTGCAGTTTAGAATTAATGTAAATAATGTTTTAAAATATATCCATTTCCATTGTGAAAAAGTAATTGATGAAAATGGTAAGCAAACCAAACTTATTGGACTTGGCCAGGAGATAACCCATTACAAAAAGCTGGAGCAGAGCTTTGTAAAGCAGTATGAGGGATTAAAGTTTATATCAGAGCAGGCAGGTTTGGGTTTATGGCAGATGGATATTCAAACCCGTATAATCTCGCGCTTAAACAAACAGCAGAATTTTTTTGATCTTGAAAATGAATACAACAGCTTTTCTTTTGATAATCTCAAGGAAAGCACACACCCTGAGGACTGCTCTTTTCTTGAGAACAAGTTTGAGCAGCTTTTTAATGGTTCTAAAAATCGAATTGAATTAGAGGTGAGGTTAAGAAGAAAGGGAGTTTACAGGTGGATATATATTTATGGTATTACAAAATTTTCATCTGAAAATATTCCTGAATCCATAGAGGGGCTTTATCAGGATGTTACTGAAAAAAAAGAGATTGAAGGACGTCTGTATCAGTCTCAAAAAATGGAAGCAATAGGTCGCCTTGCAGGGGGTGTGGCTCATGATTTTAACAATATTCTTCAGGTGATTATGGGCTATAGCAGCCTTGCTCTTATGAGCACAGATTCAGAGAGTGAAGTATTTGAGTATATAAGCAATATTGTTGATTCAGGTGAAAAGGCTAAAAGTCTTGTTAAGCAGCTCCTCCTTTTTGCAAGAAAGGAAAAATTCAAACCCGGGCTTGTTGCACTAAATGAAATGGTGGCTGGTATAATAAGGCTTTTTAAAAGAATAATTGGAGATAATATTTTTATTGAGTTTGATCCTGATTTGGATCTGCACAGTGTTTATGCGGATTCCGGCCAGATTGAACAGGTGTTGATGAACCTCTGTATAAATGCAAAAGACGTTATGACTGATGGCGGGAAAATACTGGTTAAAACAAAAAATATGGAATTATCTGAACCCTGGAGAAGTGCTGATAATACCATACCCAGAGGGAGCTATGTTATTATATCTGTCTCTGATACAGGTCCCGGGATTCCATCTGAACATATGAGAAAAATATTTGAACCTTTTTTTACTACAAAGGACAGGAGCAGAGGCACAGGGCTTGGTCTTGCAACTGTTTACTCAATCATAAAACAGCATGGCGGATATATTGATGTTGCCAGCATAGAGGGAAGGGGAACTACATTTCAGATTTATCTCCCAGTGGCAGAAGGGGGAGAGGAAATAGCTGATGAGCCCCAGCAGGAGAATTATCCTCGTGGTTTTATAGGGAATGCAAATGTTCTCCTTGCTGAGGATGATGGAAAAATAAGAGAATACGTAAAGCTGATTTTAACAGATGCAGGTTACACGGTTTTTGGCTGTGCCAATGGGAAGGAGGCAGTAGATACCTATTTAAAGGAAAAGGAAAACATCGATATTCTTGTATTTGACATTATGATGCCTGTTAAAAACGGGTGGGATGCATACAGGGAAATTTCCAGACACAGTCCTAAAATACCTGTTGTTTTTTTTAGTGGCTATGATGAAAATATCCTTTCCCCTCATTTTATAAATCCGGAAAATATCAGGTATATACAAAAGCCCTTTAAATACTTTGTTCTTATAAATGCGATTCAGGAACTTATTGACAAAATTAAATCTGGCTGATAGATTTTATATTCTAAAAAATTTTGAAAGGTAAAGGTATGCCAGGTTTAACCCTCTTTTTAGGCAACAGGCTTGAATCTCTTGCGGAAAAATTTGCACAAACAATTAAGGAATTTCCTTTAAATCCTATGACAGGTGAGCTTGTTGTTGTGCAGAGTATGGGAATGATGAAATGGCTTTCCATGACCCTTGCTGAAAATCTGGGTATCTGGGGCAATTGGCAATACCTCTTCCCCAATTCCGCAGTCAGTAAAATTATGGAAAAATTTTTTCCTGGAAGCGGAGATGAGCGTTTTTTTGACAAGGATGTAATGACATTCAAAATTATGAATATCATATCCAATCCAGAAAGCACCATAGTTTCTCCGGATATAAAAGGTTATATTTCCAATGACCCTTCTGGGCTTAAGCTTTATCAGATAAGCTCAAGAATTGCAGATACCTTTGATCAGTACATAACGTTCAGGCCTGAAATGATCCTTGATTGGGACAGGGGAAACTTTAATAAAGATGACTGGCAGCCCCTGTTATGGAAAGAGCTTACAGCCTCTATTGGCAGGCTTCATCCACCAGGGCTTCTTGAAAAACTTTTTGATTCTCTTAAAGACCCGGACTTTAAACCAGCAGATCCTCTTCCTGAAAGAATAACGGTTTTTGGCATTTCATATATTCCCCTATATCATATAAATGTACTCAGAGGGGCATCGCTTTTTTCTGATGTGTCTCTTTATATTCTTAATCCTTCTGACAAGTACTGGGGAGACATACTCAGGGAAAAGGAAAAAACGAAAATTATTTCCAGAACACCAGTAAAGGCG
>JBBAGC010000378.1:0-2834 GCA_041655115.1 Spirochaetota bacterium
TCAACATTTAAAATAATAATTAATTCATCTTCCAGCTTTCCAATTCCTTCAATAGATTCAACATTAACCTTGGTTGAAAACTGTATGTCCTTTTGTATGCTCGAAGCAGGGATGCTGACAACATCAGACACTGAATCAACAATCATCCCTATGAGGCGCTCCTTAACTTCAACAATGAGTATAACAGTAAAAAGATCGTATTCCTTTACTGGAAGATTAAACTTTTTCCTCATGTTTATTACAGGCACAACTGAACCCCTAAGGTTAATAACTCCTTCCATATATGAGCTGCTGTGAGGAACATAGGTTATTTCAAGCATTTCATTTATTGACTGAACACTATGAACCGACACACCATAGTTTTCCTCTGCTACAAGGAATGTTACAAACTGAAGCATTTCTTCAACAACCTGGGTTTTATCATCTTTGTTTAATTTTTCGGTTTTAATAGTCATTTCACAAACCTCCTCACTACGTTTAAAAGATCTTCAGTCTTAAATGGTTTTACAATCCATCCTGAAGCACCTGAATTTTTCCCTTTTTGAATTATTCCCTGTTGATTTTCTGTGGAAAGTATAATAAGGGGAGTAAATTTGTCAACTTCTCTAAAGGCTGTAATAAACTCTATTCCATTCATTACAGGCATATTTATATCACAAATACACAGGGCTATTTCATCACCAGATTTTTTTATCTCTGCAATTTTATCAAGCGCATCCTGTCCATTCTCTGCCTGCATAACAGGATAACCCAGCTCTCTTATTGCCATTTCCACACTTAAACGTATAGTAGATGAATCATCTATAACAAATATATACCTGTTCATTTCCCCTCCATTCCTGCAACTAAGCCTTTATTCCGGCTAAAGTCAAAAGCTTTTTCACCTGTGGATTAACTCCGATAAGCCTTACTACCTTTTTAAGCTCCCTGGCCTTTTTACCTGCTGCAATAATTACCTGTGTTGCTGCCAGGTCTATTCTTGTAACATCTGATAAATCTATTACTATTTCCCTGCTATTATCCATTTCTTTTGCCAGATTATTATAAAAAACTTCTATGTTTTTTACGCTTATTTCTCCATTTAATTTCATATTCATAATTCCCCTTTTAACCCTTGATTTCCTCTGCAAGGCCATGAATATCAACAATAAGTGCAACACGCCCATCACCAAGTATTGTTGCACCTGATATGGCTCTGCTGTCTGTTATAAAATTATCTATGCTTTTAATCACTATCTGCTGCTGCCCTATAAGCTCATCTATCATTATACCTATTCTTTCACTGCCTGATTCTACTATTACAAAAAGCGCTTCCCAGGGATTGGTGATCTCTGCTTCTATTCCAAAAAGCTCACTAAGCCTCACAAGGGATAAATACTCTCCACGCACAAGTATAAGCTCACCCTTGCCCTCTACTGTTTTATAACCCTCTTTTTTTATCTGAATTGTTTCAATCACTGAAAGAAGTGGAACTATAAGAATTGATGTTCCTATGCGCATAAGCATCCCTTCAATTATTGCAAGCGTAAGGGGAAGCTTTATCCTTACAAGTGTACCCTCTCCTTCCCTGGTCTTTATATCAATTGCGCCCCTAAGATTCTCGATGTTTGTTTTAACAACATCCATGCCAACGCCCCTGCCTGAAAGCTCACCTACACACTCTGATGTAGTAAAGCCAGGATTAAAAAGAAATGCCAAAAGCTTCTCCCTTGGTATTTCATCCTCAGAGGATATTAGCCCCAAAGACAGAGCCTTATTCTTAACCTTTTCAACGTTTACTCCCCTGCCATCATCTATAATGTCAATATATACATTTCCCTCCTGATGGTAGGCCTTTAAAGTAACTGTGCCATAGGAGGGCTTGCTGTTTTTTCTTCTATCCTCTGCTGGCTCTATACCATGGTCTATGGCATTTCTTATCATATGCTTTAAAGGATCACTTATCTTCTCTATTACTGTTTTATCAAGCTCTGTATCTCCGCCTTCGATTTTAAGCTTTATTTCCTTGCCCAGGCCTTGAGCAGTGTCCCTTACAAAACGGCGAAACAGATCAAAGGTTGCTCCAATAGGCACCATCCTTATTGACATTATCTGCTCCTGAAACTCCCTTGTTACCCTGTCCAGGCTGTAAAGAGCGTTCTTAATGCCAACTGCCTTATCCTCATCCATTTCATTTGATATTCTATGTAAAGAGGCCTGACCTATAACTATTTCTCCAAGAAGGTTCATCAGATTATCAAGCCTGCTGGAATCTACCCTTACTGTATTTACCTCTACCCTCTTTTTTATTTTTTCCTGTTCCTGAAGTGCATCTGTTACATCCTCTTTTGATGCAAAACCCTTTTTAACTATAATATCCCCTATTTTAGCATTGTGCTTTCTTTGCTCCTTTACCACCTCATCAAGGTCTTTCTTATTCAAAACACCCTTATCAACAAGAAGCTCTCCAAGCCTTTTTTCAGGGGAAATCCCTTCACCTGTTTCTAAATACTTTTCAGTAACATTCTCTATATCTATTTCATTGTCTTCATAAACAAATAAAAAGACATCGCGCACCTTTTTTTCATCGTGCCTTGTTTTAAGCACAATTTCCCAGGAAAGATAACTTTTTTCAGGGTCAATTTCTGAAAAATCAGGAAGTCTGCTTTTGTCTACCCTGTTTAAAACAAACTCTCCTAAACTTTCCAGGTCTTCTATAATCATCAAAGGGTCAACACCTGTGTAAAATATATCCTCCTGAAAAGAGATTGAAATTTTAAAATAACGCTCATCTGAACCAACTCCATCATAGGCTCCAACAGAGCTTAAAAAACCACCAGCTTCACCCTGATCTT
>JBBAGC010000379.1:0-2833 GCA_041655115.1 Spirochaetota bacterium
GCTCTTTTGCAGGCAGCACGAAAACCTGACAAATTCAAGGGAGTTATACCGGTAAGTGCTCCTCTTAAACTCCAGAATATAAAAGCCTCCCTTTCAGGTGCTGTTGTATTTTTCAATAATATTCTGGATAGGTTTAAATTAGATAAAAAAAAGATCGAGTTTATTCCCAACAATCCTGAAAATCCACAAATTAATTATTTAAGAAATCCCATCAATGGTGTTTATGAACTGGATCAGCTTATGAGCACAGTTGAAAAGGAGCTTAAAAACATTAAAATTCCTGCTCTTGTTATTCAGGGCTCCCATGACCCTGTTGTGAACCCTCACAGCGCTGATGCAATATTTGATAAAATCGGATCAAAGCAAAAAACCCTGATAAAAATAAATTCGGAACGGCACGGGATAGTACGGGGCGATGAAGCCTCTGAAGTGGCTGACCAGATAATTTCTTTTTTAAAAAAAATATTTAAAGATGTATAGTACCAGAATCACAATTAACCCTGCTGAGAAAAAGAGAAGCTCTCTTCTTCTCAGCTGTTACACGCTTCTTGTATTATAGCATCAAAAAGATACCCTGTATATCTTTAAAGGTTAAACGTAAGCTCAACAGTATCTCCTTCATATCTCTTTTCAGGTACAATAGTAAGCTTTTCAAAAACCCTAAGCATTTTTGCATTCTGGGACAATACAGAAGCAGTAAGGGTTTTAATCTCTTTCTCCTTTGCAATCTTTATAAGATAATTTGCAAGAAAAGTAGCAATCCCCTTACCCTGATATTCTTCATCAGCCAAAAATGCCATTTCATAGGTTTTCCCATCAGGATAGGCAGCATAGCGAGCTTCAGCTACTATTTTTTCAATATTTCCAATTTGATGTACAGCCACTATAGAAAAAATCTTTCCATAATCCACACTTAAATACTGCTGCATATTTTTATGCGGCATAATACGAACATGGGAAAAATACCTGTAATATCTGGATTCATCAGAGAACTTGTAAAAAAGACGTCTCATCATATCCTCATCAGAGGCCTTAACAGGCCTTATCCGCAGCTCAAGCCCATCTTTAAATGTCTTTACTGTTTCATATTTTACAGGATAATTCGCTGCAATGGATCTGTATATCTGATCCTTGTATAAATAACCCAGCTCCTTGGCTGTATTAAAAAGAGCCTCCCTGTGATCAGGATGAGCTATCTCAATCATGGAAAGTGCCCTCTGCCTTACTGATTTGCCAAAAAGAATCGCAATGCCATATTCTGTTACAACATACCTGGCAGCACTTAAGGTTGATCTTAATCTTTCATGATCCCGATCATGTGAAATAACAATATTGCTTTCACCGGCTTTACTTACTGATCTTAGCACAAAAATTACTTTACCACTGCCGGAAAAGGCAGTACCAGCAGCAAAGTTAAACTTGCTTTCAAAACCGGAAAGCAAATCATCACCAGAATGAAAAATAATAGAACCTGCTGTAATATCTATCTTCTCAACATTCATAATACTTATAAGCCTTGGTATGCTGCTAATATTCAATGGATTTGCAAGTTTGGCAATGGGATAAAATCCAAAAATCTGGTTATGATCCACATACTCATATAGCTCTCTTGAACCATAGGCGTAACTTGTTGAAATCTGCCCGCCTAACTCTCTTTTCCTGTTAAAAGAAATCGCACCAGCCTCCACCAAATCCATTGCCCAGTCTGATATAACATTAGTAAGAATACCCAGATTCCTCTTTGACATTAAATTAAGAGCAATAGCATCAAAAATTCTGCCAGCATGCATTACAACTGTTGACCCATCCTGAATAAGGTTACTGACATGCCAGCCTATTCTTTCATTAAGTGCATCAAAACTTTTTCGTTCCCTTTCCAGAAGGTGAGTATTGCTTTCAATTACATAATCCACCTGATTCATATGAATGGATGTTTCCCCATAAGTAAATGGCATATTAGGGTTAACCTCTGCTACTACAATTGAGGCATTTCTTATGATAATATCCGCCACATCAATTGACACACCCAGACTCATAAAACCTCTTTTATCAGGAGGTGATGTTGTAATTACTGCCACATCTATTTCTATTGCCCTTGTGGCAAAAATGTATGGAATTTCAACCAGATTTGCAGGAATAAAATCCTCTCTTCCATTACAAACATCGCTTGCAGGAATCTGCCCGCTTCTAAAAGTTTTAAGCCTGTAGTTTTGCGATTCACAGCTTGCATCACTAAAAAAAGGTTCAACTGAAAAAAGCTGGATTATTTCCAAATCAAAATTGGTTATAGCATCAGACTCACTTAAAGCAGATGCTGAGATAGATGGAATTGCCGGTCCACTGCTAAGAAATATTTTATCACCAGGCTTTATTAAAGATATAAATTTATCCGGATCTATTATTTTATTGTTCATATCTTCCTGTTTAAACATGTCCCCTCCTAATCATATAAAAATAGTACAATATCAAAAGCTGCAATTATTGTAAAACAATAAATTGCTCTGAAAAGAATAGGGCTAAGAATAACCAGCAATTTTTAATTATTTTATCATTTTTTTATATATTATCATTGACAGTAAAACAAAAATATACTATTATTTTGTTTAGCTTAAAGGAGATTGTTATGACAAAACTTTTAACAGAAAAACAACAGACCATACTTAACTTTCTCAAGGAAAGTATAAATGAAAATGGCTATCCACCCACAGTAAGAGAGGTTGGAGACAGATTTAAGATCACTGTAAAAGGAGCCTATGATCACCTTAAAGCTATTGAAAAAAAAGGTTATATAAAAACTGAACAGAATAAATCACGTGCTATTATTATACTCGAT